>NZ_JBFUHN010000040.1:0-61721 GCF_056402375.1 Variovorax sp. P4_B10
CTATCTCACGCAGCGCCTCGGCCTGCCCGAGGCCGCGGCAGCGGCGAGCTCCCGCGGTCCCGACGCGCCCATGGCGGCGCCCGCGTCCGATCCCATCAACTGGGCCGCCAACCGGCGCGTCGAAGTGCGCGTGTACTGGGCCGATGCGGTGCCCGTCGCCGCCACTGCGCCGGCCGCGGCACCGGCCGATACCGGCGTGTGCCGCACCTTCACTGCCATGGGCACCGACGATGCGCCGCTGCGCCTGAGCGTCGATGGCCAATTGCTGACGCCCGACGGCAAGGGGCCATCGAACGTGGCCGGCGAGGGCGCCACCAGCGCCGACCGCCAGCGCTGTGTCGACGTGCAGCTCGAGCGCAACCAGCTGCGCCTGCAGTACGACAACCTCTCGCAGCCGCGCCGCCTGAGCGCCGCCGCATGGCCCACCACCGTGGTGGCCGGCGACACCGTGCGCTTCGCGGGCTACAGCAACTACCTGCTGTTCACCGCCAAGGCCGAGCTGCGCATCTTCTCGGCCAACGACGTCATGCAGCGCCGCCTGCTCGCCACGCTGCCGCTCGACACGGCGATGCGCGGCGAATGGCAGGTGCCCACCGGCCTGCTCGACCGCCTGGCCGATGGTGCCGGCGGCAAGTTCTACTACCGCCTGCGCGTGTACGACCGCCAGGGCCGCTTCGACGAAACCGACGACCTTTCGCTCACCGTGGCCGAGCGCCATGCACCGGAAAAGGCCGTGCCCGATCCGGCGCGCGAGCTGTTGCGCGCCTACGGCCAGAACAACATCGCCATCGCGAACATTCCGTTGGCGGCGGGCACCGTGACCGCCAGCGGCGCGGCCATCCGCCCCGGTGAGACCGTGCGCGCGCTCGGTTTCGCGGTGCCGGTGGACGAGAGCGGCCGCTTCGTGTTCCAGCAGCTCGTGCCGCGCCGCGTGCAGACCGGCGAGATCGCCGTGACCGATGCGCAGGGCGCCACGCGTTCGTACCGCCGCGACTTCGAGCTGCCCGCGAGCGACTGGTTCTTCGTGGGCCAGGCCGACCTCACCGTCGGCAGCAACAGCGTGAGCGGCCCGGCCGCGATCATGACCAACGACAAGAACCGCTATGGCGGTGGCGGCTGGAGCGAAGGCCGGATTGCCGGCTATGCCAAGGGCCAGCTCAACGACCGCTGGACCCTGACCGCCAGCGTCGACACCGAGGAGCGCCCGCTCAAGGAGCTGTTGCGCAACCTCGACCGCAAGGACCCGACCTCGCTGTTCCGCCGCTTCGACCCGGAGGACTCGTGGAGCACTTTCGGCGACGACTCCACCACCATCGAGGATGCGCCCACGCAGGGCCGCTTCTACCTGCGCGTGGACGACGGCCGTTCGCAGGCGATGTGGGGCAACTTCAAGCTCAACTTCGGCGACACCGAACTCACCCGCGTGAGCCGTGGCCTCTACGGCTTCCATGGCCGCTACCTCGGCGACGAGTCGACCTCGTTCGGCGAGGCGCGCCTGAAGATCGACGCCTTCGCGGCCGAACCCGGCACCCTGGCGGCGCGCGAGGAATTCCGCGGCACCGGCGGTTCGCTCTACTACCTGCGCAACCAGGACATCACGCGCGGCGCCGAGCGCGTGAACATCGAGATCCGCGACCGCGATTCGGGTTTCGTGCTCAAGCGCACGCAGCTCGTGCCCAGCTCCGACTACGAGATCGATTACCTGCAGGGCCGCGTGCTGCTCTCCGCGCCGCTGCCCAGCCTGTCGGACGACGGCTCGCTGGTGCGCGCCGGCGGCTTCACCGGCATGCCGGCCTTCCTGGTGGTGGACTACGAATACACGCCGATCGCGAGTTCGCTCGACACGCTCGCGGTGGGTGGCCGCGTGTCGTGGTGGGCCAACGACCACGTGGGCGTGGGCGTGACCGCGTCGCGCCAGGACCAGATCGGCGCCGACCAGCGGCTGGCGGGCGCGGACATCACGCTGCGCAAGACCGAGACCACCTACGTCAAGGGCGAGTTCGCGCGCAGCAAGGGCCCGGGCACCGGCCAGCTCGACTCGCTCGATGGCGGCTTCAGCTTCAGCGGGCGCAACGGCACTTCGGGCACGAGCCTCGGCAACGGGCCCACCGGCAATGCGAACGCGTGGCGCCTCGAAGGCCAGGCGGACCTTGCCGATTTCGAGATGAAGGGCGGCGGCCGCATCAGTGCGTATGCGCAGTCGCGCGATGCCGGCTTCTCGGCACCGGGCCAGTACGCCAGCAATGCGACGCGCCAGGTCGGCGTGTCGGGCACGGTGCCCTTCGGCGAGAAGGGCGAGGCCGGCGAGCTGCGCCTGAAGGCCGACCGCCGCGACGAACGCGACGGCTACAACAGCAGCGTGCTCGACGCGCAATACGGCCTGCGCCTGTCGCCCGACTGGAAGCTGGGCCTCGGCCTGCGCTACGACGACAAGACCGGCGACGCGCTCATCACCAGCCCGTCGCTGCCCACCACGCAGGCGGTCTCGGGTGAGCGCGCCGATGCGGCCGTGCAGCTCGAATACACCGGCAACGACCGCTGGAGCCTCTATGGTTTCGCGCAGAAGACGCTGCGGCGCACCGGCACGCGGCTGGACAACGACCGCCTGGGCCTGGGTGGGCGCTACCGCGTCAACGACAAGCTCGCGCTGCGCGGCGAACTCTCGACCGGCGACGGCGGCCTGGCGGGCAAGGCCGGTGTCGACTACCAGTACGACGACCGCTCCAACCTGTACATGACCTACGTGGCCGACACCGGCCGCACCGACGAGAACCTCATCGGCCGCGGCGGAAGCCTCGTGACCGGCGTGCGCTCGCGCGTGGGCGACGGGCTGACGATGTTCACCGAGCATCGCCAGGCCACCGGCACGCAGCCGGGTCTCACGCATGCCTACGGCGTGCAATATGCGCCCGACACGCGCTGGACCTTCGGCGTCAACTTCGAGAACGGCTGGGTCGGCGCGGAGACGCTGGGCGCCACGCGGCGCGAGGCCGTGGCCCTGACCGCCGGCTATTCGAGCGAGGGCCTCAAGTACAGCGGCGGCCTCGAGTACCGCAAGGACCGCACCGCGGCCGAGTCGCGCACCAGCTGGCTCGTGAAGAACTCCTTCACCTGGAAAGTGAGCGACGACGCGCGCTGGGTCGGCAAATTCAACTGGGCCGACAGCGACAGCACCACGGGCACGCTGGCCGCGGCCAAGTACACCGAGGCCATGCTCGGCTACGCGCTGCGCCCGGCGCTCGACGACCGCTTGAATCTGCTCTTCAAGTACACCTACCTCTACGACCTCTCGTCACCGGGGCAGGTGGTGTCGGCGAGCGGGCGCGAGTCGAGCCTGGGGGCCGTGTCGACCACCGGCATCGACTACCAGCAGCGCAGCCACGTGTTCGCGATCGATGCCACCTACGACGTCAACGAGCGCTGGACCGTCGGCGGCAAGTACGCATGGCGCCGCGGCGAACTGCGCGCGAGCCGCGACAACACGTCGCCATGGTTCAAGAGTTCGGCCGAGCTCGCGGTGCTGCGGGTCGACTGGAAGCTGGTGCGCAACTGGGACTGGATGGTCGAGTGGCGCTCGCTGCGTGCCAAGGAACTCAAGGACCGGAAGAACGGCTGGGTGACGGCCGCCTACTACCACGTCAACGAGAACCTCAAGGTGGGCGTGGGCTACAACTTCACCGACTACTCCGACAACCTCACCGACATGAGCTATCGCAGCAAGGGATGGTTCCTCAACGTTCTGGGCAAATTCTGAGAGCGTGCATGCCCAGGCGGCGCACTGTTGCCGCTGGCCGGCACTCAGGCTCGGCGCCGGAAACTCACAATTCGATGAATGCCGACGTGGCCTTGTTCAGTGCCAGCTTGCCCTTGGTGGTGATCGACTCCACCTGGGCCAGTTGACGTATCGCACGCTCGTCCGGCGCATGCGCGGAAGGCGGGATGAAGGCAGTCACCAACTCGGCCGCACGCAGCACGCGCAGCCTGTCGATGTCTGCGGTCGTGTGGACGACGTATGGCAATTTCTGCTCGGCGAGCACCCGAAGAAATTCCATGGACATGGGCCGTCTCCTTGTCTTGAAGGTGGTTCGGACATTGTGCGCACAAACAATTGGCCGTGCCTAATCCCTGCAACGGACATGCCTTTCGACGAGGTGTACCGAAGTGTTCTTTTCGCCCTGCCGAGGAGACGAACGTGCCAGTTTGTTTCTGGCCGCCGGCACAGCCCGAGTCCTTGCTATCGGCCGGACTGAACCGGCCAGGCCGCGGTGTCCGGCGTCAGGATGTGCCAGAGCACCGGGTCGATGCCCTCGAAGGTCGCGCGGTAGCGATCGGACAGGCGGTCTTCGTCGGTCACGTCGCGGATCACGATGCTGTCGATGCGCTGCGGATGCGCGCGGAACACCTGCGCATAGATTTCCGGATCGGCCTCGCCCGAATCGCCCACCAGCACGAAGCGGCGCTGCGGAAACTCGGTGAGCAGCCGGTCGATGACGCCGAGCTTGTGCGCGCGCGAGTCTTCCGCGCCGGGGATCAGCGTGCGCCAGGTAGTGCTCTCGCGCAGGTGCATGCTGCCCGCAGGAAAGTCGGTGCTGCGGATGAAATCCGCCAGCGCCGGATAGAGCTGGATCGGACTGGCCGACAGATAGTGAAAGCGCGTGCCCGGCGTCAGCGCCAGCGCACGGTAGTAGGCCGCCATGCGCGGCGCGGCCTCGAAGCGCCGCGCGAAGGTGTTCAGCAGCATCTCGCGCCGGTCGCGCACCTGCGTGCGCTTGATGGTGTCGTCGATGTCCGAAATGATCGACACGCCCTGTGCGGGCACGATCAGCGCCTGGCCCCTGAAGCGGTGCAGCAGCTCGCCCGGCCCGGTCACGCCATGGAACTGCAGCCATTCCTGCGATGCCGATGCGCGCGGCGTGTCGATCACCGTGCGCAGGTTGCTGCGGCCGTCGGCGCCCGAGGGTGGCATCTTGACGCGGCCCGGCGCGCCTTCGAAGACGACGTCGATCAACTTGCCTTCTTCGGACTCGGCGTGAAACAGCGCGGTGCGCTGGTTGAAGCGCAGCCGCGCCGCAGGCGACAGCTTCTTCAGGTTCAGGCCGAGGTAGCGCGCGAGGGCGGTGTTCAGGCCCCAGCGCCTTTCGCGTTCGAAGATCCAGGCGTGAACATCGATTTCGAGCCGTCCGTCGCTGGTGGGTCGCGCCGTGCCGGGCAGGAAGAGCGCTTCTTCGTCGGGTTCGAGTGGCTCAGCGGCGCGCAGGGCCTGGATCGGCGCCATGCCGGCGAGCAGCGCCGCGCCCATCACCACGGACCGGCGCCGCAGCTTCGGCGCGGGCGGGTGGCGAGGGCCGTCGTCGCTCATGCCCGCGCGGGTGCGATGCGTTCGTAGGTCACGAAGCTGTAGCCCAGGCCTTCCTTGGCCGAGACGTGCGATTCGCGCTGTGTCTCGCGCCACGCCTTGCTGTCGAGTTCTGGCGCATGCGCATCGCCTTCGTAGTCGCGCGCGAGTTCGGTCACGACCGCACGCAGTGCCAATGGTTCGGCCTCGGCATAGATCTGCGCGCCGCCGATCACCCACACTTCGGGTGACTTCAGTTCCTCGCAGAGCGACAGCGCATCGCGAAGACTGCCCACGGGCTGTGCACCTTCCACACGCCAGTCGGCCTGCCGCGTGACCACGATGTTCTGCCGGCCCGGCAGTGGACGGAAGCGCGGCGGCAGCGAGTCCCAGGTCTTGCGGCCCATGATCACCGGCGCGCCGGCAGTCTGCTGCTTGAAGTGCGCCATGTCTTCGGGCAGGTGCCAGGGGATCGCGCCGTTGGCGCCGATCACGCCGTTGGCGGCGCGGGCGTAGATGAGGTTGATGCGGGTCGTGGTCATCGGCTGAACAATGCGCTCACACGGCCACGGGCGCCTTGATCGGATCGCCATGCTTGTAGTCGAGCACCTCGAAGTCCTCGTACTGGTAGTCGAAGATCGAGGCCGGCTTGCGCTTGATGTTCAGGATGGGATACGGGTACGGATCGCGGCTCAGTTGCAGCGCGACCTGTTCGGCATGGTTGCTGTAGATGTGGCAGTCGCCGCCGGTCCAGATGAAGTCGCCCACGTCGAGGTCGCACTGCTGCGCCACCATGTGCGTGAGCAGCGCGTAGCTCGCGATGTTGAAGGGCACGCCGAGGAAGATGTCGGCGCTGCGCTGGTACAGCTGGCAGCTCAGCTTGCCGCGCTCGCCTTCGGCTTGCGGCGGCGCCACATAGAACTGGAAGAAGGCGTGGCAGGGCATCAGCGCCATCTTCGAGAGTTCGGCCACGTTCCAGGCGCTCACGATGATGCGGCGCGAATCGGGGTTGGTCTTCAGGGTCTTGATGACGTCGGAGATCTGGTCGATGTGGCCTCCATCGGGCGTGGGCCAGCTGCGCCATTGCACGCCGTAGACCGGGCCGAGGTCGCCGTCCTCGCGCGCCCACTCGTCCCAGATGGTGACGCCGCGTTCCTTGAGCCAGTTGTTGTTGCTCGATCCGGTCAGGAACCACAGCAGTTCCTGGATGATGGACTTCAGGTGGACCTTCTTCGTGGTCACCAGCGGGAAGCCTTCGTTCAGGTCGAAGCGCATCTGGTGGCCGAACACGCTCTTGGTGCCCGTGCCGGTGCGGTCGCTCTTGTGCACGCCGTGGGTGTCCACGTGGCGCATGAAATCTTCGTACTGGGAGCGGACGGGGCGGGCGGGCGTGGAGGTCATGGCGGGGGTCTGGCAGAGGCGGGTGTTCGAATTTTAAGTGCCAGCGCGTAGCATGGCGGGCATGAGCGCAGACCACCCCTCCGACGACCACGGCCACGGCCACGACCACAGCGAACTCGGCGAGATGGACCTGCGGGTCCGCGCCCTCGAAAGCGTGTTGACGCAGAAGGGCTACATCGACCCCGCCGCGCTCGATGCGCTGATCGACACCTACCAGACCCGCATCGGCCCGCGCAACGGCGCGCGCGTGGTGGCGCGGGCCTGGGTCGATCGGGAGTTCCACGACTGGCTGATGACCGATGCGACGGCCGCCATTGCCTCGCTCGGCTACAGCGGCCGGCAGGGCGAGCACATGGTGGCGGTGGAGAACACCGACGAGCAACACCACATGGTCGTCTGCACGCTGTGCAGCTGCTACCCGTGGCCGGTGCTCGGCCTGCCGCCCACCTGGTACAAGAGCGCGCCGTATCGCTCGCGGGCCGTGAAGGACCCGCGCGGCGTGCTGGCCGACTTCGGCACCACGCTGCCCGAATCGACGCGCATCCGCGTCTGGGATTCGACCGCCGAGGTGCGCTATCTCGTGATCCCGCGGCGGCCAGCCGGCACCGAAGGCCTTGGCGAGGAAGAACTTGCCGCACTGGTCTCGCGCGATTCGATGATCGGCACGCGGCTGGTGGAAGCGCCTGCAGCAAGGAGCGCCGCATGAGCTATGTCACGCGTGCCGACCTCGGTGGCCAGCCGGGCTTCGGGCCGGTGACGCCCGAGCCCGAGGGCGAACTGTTCCATGCCGCGTGGGAGCCGCGCGCACTGGCGCTCACGCTGGCCATGGGCGCGACCGGCTCCTGGAACATCGATGCGAGCYGCGCGGTGCGCGAGACGCTGCCGGACTATCGCGACCTGAGCTACTACCAGATCTGGCTCGGTGCACTGGAGCAGCTGATGCTTCAGCGCGGACAGGTTTTTCCGGACGAACTCGAGGCTGGCGAGATGCGTCACCCGCCTGCGCCAGTCGCCCGCGTGCTGCAGGCCGCCAGCGTGCCCGTCGTGCTCGCCAAGGGTTCACCTGCAGAGCGCCCCGGGCCGGGCCCGGCGCGCTTTGCCGTCGGCCAGCCGGTGCGCATGCACCTCGGCAAGGTCGACCATCACACGCGGCTGCCGGGTTATGTGCAGGGAAAGCGCGGCGTGATCGCGCATGTCCACGGCGCGCATGTGTTCGCGGATGCGAATGCGCAGGGCCTGGGCGAAAAGCCGCAGTGGCTCTATACCGTGGTTTTCGACGAAGCCGAACTCTGGGGCGAGCAGGCAGCGCCGCAGAACCTTTCGGTCTCGGTCGATGCCTGGGAGAGCTATCTGGAAGCCGCGGCATGACGGGCGACATGCCGTTGGCGCCCGGCATGCCGCGCGATGCCGGCGGCCCGGTGTTCAAGGAGCCCTGGGAGGCCCAGGCCTTCGCAATGACGCTGGCGCTGCACGCGCGCGGCCTGTTCAGCTGGGTCGAATGGGCCGAGGCGCTCGCGGCGCAGATCGCCGCCGCGCAGGCCGCAGGCGACCCCGACACCGGCGACACCTACTACCGCCACTGGCTCGCCGCGCTCGAAAGCCTCGTGGCCCGCAAGGGCGCCAGCTCCGACGACGAACTCGCGCGCTACCGCCATGCCTGGGACCACGCGGCCGACCGCACGCCGCACGGCCAGCCGATCGAGCTGCGCGGCGAGGACTTCGCCTAGCTAGACCCGGATCACGCGGCCCGGGTTGAGGGTGTTCTTCGGATCGAGCCCGCGCTTGATTGCCCGCATCATCTCCAGCGCCACCGGCGACTTGTGCTTCTCGAGTTTGTCGACCTTGAGCGAGCCCACGCCATGTTCGGCCGAGAACGAGCCGCCGAACTTCTCGACCGCGTCGTACACCAGCGTGTTGATGCGGTCTTCCTCGTCCTTGAGAAAGGCCTTGGTGTCGATGTTCTCGGGCGCCTGCACGTTGTAGTGCAGGTTGCCGTCGCCGAGGTGGCCGAAGTTCACGAGCCGCACGCCGGCGATCTCGCGCGCCAGCAGCGCATCGGTCTCGGCCACGAAGGCGGGGATGCGCGACACGGGAATCGAGATGTCGTGCTTGATGTTCAGCCCTTCCTCGGCCTGCGCGAGCGGAATGCTCTCGCGGATGTGCCAGAGCTGGTGCGCCTGCGTGAGGTTCTCGGCCACCACGGCGTCGGTGACGCAGCCGTCCTCGAAAGCCGTTTCGAGCAGCGCCTCGAAGCGCGCGCGCGCATGGTCTTCGGATTCGTTGTCGGAGTTCTCGAGCAGCACGCAGTAGGGTACCGCCGCATCGCCGATGAAGGGCACGCGCAGTTGCGGCATGTGCTTGTCGACCAGGCTCAGCGCGAACTTGCCCATCACCTCGAAGCCCGTGAGCCCCGAGCCCAGGTGCTTGTGCGCGAGGCCCAGCAGCGTGACCGCGTGGTCGAGCGAGGGCACCGCGGCCCAGGCCGTGAGCTGCGCAGCCGGCAGCGGATAGAGCTTCATGGTCGCGGCGGTGATGATGCCCAGCGTGCCTTCGCTGCCGATCATCAGGTCGCGCAGGTCGTAGCCGGTGTTGTCCTTGCGCAGGCCGCTCGTGCCGTCCCAGATCTCGCCCTGCGGCGTGACCACTTCGAGGCCCAGGCACAGCTCGCGCGTGTTGCCGTAGCGCACGACCTGCGTGCCGCCCGCGTTGGTCGCAAGGTTGCCGCCGATGGTGCAGCTGCCCTCGGCCGCGAGGCTCAGCGGGAACAGGTAGCCCTCTTTTTCTGCCGCCTCCTGCAGCGTCTGCAGGATGCAGCCGGCCCCGACGGTCATCGTGAGGTTGGCGGCATCGATGGTGCGGATCGCGTTCAGCCGCTGCAGGCTCAGCACCACCTGCGTGCCGCTGTCGTCGGGAATGGCGCCGACCGCGAGGCCGGTGTTGCCGCCCTGCGGCACGATGGCCGTGCCGGCCGCGGCGCAGGCCTTGACCACGTCGGCCACCTGCTGCGTGTCGGCCGGCCGCACCACGGCGAGCGACTTGCCGCGCGCGCGCTTGCGCCAGTCCTGCTCGTAGGCCGTGAGGTCGCCCTCGTTCAGCACGTGCTGTGCGCCCACGATGGCGCGCAGCTGGTCGATCAATGCAGTGGAAGAAGAAGTAGTCATTGGGCGGAAGCCTCCAGTTGACGGGCAGCGGCCTTGGCGTGGCGCAGGCGCAGCCGCACATGCCAGGCGCAGGCCGCGAAGAGCACGAGGCACAGCAGCACCTCGATGAGCGCGAGGACCTGCCCCACGCGGTTGATGTCGCTCCAGGCGCGCACCACGCCCTCGGTGAAATAGAGCCAGATCATCAGGCTGACCCAGCGGTAGGTGTACATGCGGTTCTTGTAGAGCCCCGCGAGCGGGATCACGAGCGGCAGCACCTTGAGCGCGAGCAGCGAGCCGCCCGGGCGCAGCGGCGCCAGCCACAGCTCCCAGGCCAGGCCCAGCACGATCAGGCCGACGAGGCTGCCCACGGCAAGCCATCGGGTGGCGCGGACGGAAGAGGGCGGAAGCGGGATGGCGGACACAGTGGCGGCGAAAGAGAGGGAGAGGCGCCCCGCGAATGGCGAGCGCCATTGGAAAGGGCGGATGGCATGATACCGGCCATGAATCGCAGGCAGCTTTGGAGGGATCTTTCGCGCTTTCCGTGGCGCAACACCGCGGCGGTGCTGGGCGAGCGTTTTCGCGAAGACCGCCTGGGCCTCACGGCCAGCAGCCTGACCTTCACCACCACCATCGCGATGGTGCCCTTCTTCACGGTGGCGCTGGCCTTGTTCACCGTGTTCCCGATGTTCGCCAAGATGCAGGGGCGGCTGCAACGCTGGCTGATCGAGAGCCTGATTCCGGACAACATCGCGCGGCAGGTGCTCGGCTACCTGAACCAGTTCGCGAGCAAGGCCAGCGGCCTGGGCATCGCGGGCCTGATCGTGCTGCTGATCACGGCGATCGCGCTGATCCTCACGATCGACAAGACGCTCAACAGCATCTGGCGCGTGCGAACGCCCCGGCCCTTTGCGCAGCGCGTGCTGATCTACTGGGCGGCCATCACGCTGGGGCCGGTCATCCTCGCGGTGAGCCTGTCGACCACCTCGTACGTGGTCTCGGCCACGAGCGACGTGGTGGGGCGCGGCGTGGTCAAGTTGTTCTTCGACACCTTCGAGTTCGCGCTGCTCTCGCTCGGCATGGCCTCGCTGTACCACTACGTGCCGAACACCAACGTGCGCTGGTCGCATGCCTGGGCCGGCGGCATCTTCGTGGCGGCGGCGATCGAGATCGCCAAGCGCATGCTGGGCTACTACCTGAGCCTGGTGCCGACCTATTCGGTGCTGTACGGCGCCTTCGCCACGGTGCCGATCCTGCTGGTGTGGATCTACGTGGCCTGGGTCATCGTGCTGCTCGGCGCGGTCATCGCGGCCTACCTGCCGAGCCTGCTGACGGGGGTGGCACGCCGCGGCGGTGCCGCCGGCTGGCCGATGCAGCTCGCCATGGAAGTGCTGCAGCACCTGGCGCGCGCGCAGGCCATGCCGGCCAAGGGCATGGGCGCCAGCGAGCTGGTGACGCGCATGCGGGTCGACACGCTGCAACTCGTGCCGGTGCTCGAAACGCTGGTGGCGCTCGACTGGATCGCGCCGCTGGCCGAGGAGCCCGCCAACGAGGACCCGCGCTACGTGCTGCTGGCCGACCCGTCGACGCCCATCGAGCCGCTGCTCAGGGAACTGCTGATGCCGCAGGCCGAGCCGCTCGAAGACCTCTGGCAGAAGGGGCCGCTGCGCTCTTTGCGCCTGGGCGACGTGCTATTGATCTAGTAACGACTGGATCTTGACCTTGCCCAGCCAGATGTCGCGGTAGCCGCAGACCGAGGTCTTCTTCGAATTGGGCAGGAAGGCGGCTGAGCGCTGACTGCGAGAGCCCCAGCCGCTCGGCGGCGCCGATGGTTGAGCCGCTGGCCCTGATGGCCTGAAACGTTTTGAGTTGTTTGCAATTCATGGGGACGAGGTACGCGATGTCGCGCCGTCCTTCGCATAGGGCAATGCGCAACCGTCATACCGTTGTGGGCAGTGGGACCCCTCAAGACAATCCGCTCCGCGTGAAGTTATTCCAACCACGGGGAGCGAGACTTGAAAAAAAAGAGCATGCATGGGGTTGTCATCGGCACCAGCTTGATGACGGCCGGACTTTCACCCGCTGCGGCCCAACCGGTGCAGATCTATGGTCTCATGACCATGACCGTCAACAGCATCAAGGGGGCGGGCGAGCGCACGGAATTGCGGGACAACACCCGGCTGGGATTTCGTGGCGCCGAGGATCTGGGTGGGGGCATGGGTGCTTTCTTCGGCCTGGAGATGGGTATTGAGGGCGATACGGGCAATACCGGGTCATCCATTCGCAACAGCTATGTGGGGCTGCGCGGCGACCTCGGGACGCTTGCGCTGGGCAGGCTCGATTCGGCGAATCCCACCGGCTCACCGTTGTACTCGCAGGTCACCGCCATTGTTCCGTTCGCGCCTGCCGATTCGGGTGCAACAGCGATCGGCACCGCCATCCTGAACGCGCGCAACCGGACGTCCAATTCGCTGGGTTACATCAGCCCCGGCTGGCACGGTTTTGACATGCGGGCGCGCTACTACCTGCGCGGTGCGCCAAAGAGCCCGGAGGTGGAAAACGGCGCCAAATCCTTCGATATAGGGTTCAACTACACCGACAAGAACCTGCATGCCGGCATCGGCTTTGCCAAGGACTCGCGGCCGGGCGGGCTTTTGGCCAATGAGTTGTCGAGCAAATGGCAAGCGGGCCTGAGCTATGCCTTTGGCCCGGTCGCGCCCTATGCCTTGATCGGCAGGGACACCTACAAAAATACCGCGACCAGCCGCCGTGACGTGGACTATTGGATCGTCGGTGCGAAGTACAGCCAGAACGCACACGCGGTGGCGCTCAACCTCATGCAGCGCGACGTGCAGACCTCCCTCGGCGGCAAGCGCAAACGCCAGCAGCTTGCCTATTTCTACGCCTTGTCCAAGCGGACCGAGTTGCGTGCCTTTGTCGATCGCGACGGTGTCGATTCGAGCCGCCGCAATGTCGCGATTCGTGCGATGGGCGTCGGCATCAAGCATAGTTTCTGAATACGTCCAAGCCCATGATCAGGTTCAAGCAAGTTCTGGCGGCGCTGCTGGTGGCCTTGGCATACCAAGGCACGCCGCAGGCAGCCGCGTATCCGGAAAGACCCGTTCGCAGCGTGATCCCATCTGCTGCCGCCGCGGCAACCAATGCGCAGCAGCCGTTTGACGCCTATGTCGACGAATTGACCGAAGACTGGGTGCGTGCCGACCCGATATCGGCCACGAGCTTGCAGTACTTCTCCGGCGCCGAGCAGGATGCCCTGGACCGCAAACTCAATGCGAAGGACTTTCAGTACGACCTTCCACTCGAGGCGGCTGAAAGGCGCCTGCGTTCACAAGCCGCGCAAGCCGGCCTCTTGCGCCTGGCGAGCTTCTCGCCTGCCGAGCTTTCGCCGACGCAGCGCGTTTCGCAGGCGATGCTCACGTGGCGGTTGCATGACACGCTTCGCAAACTGGACCTGGCCGACCACCGCTTCGTCTTCGAGCAGCGCAGGGGCTTGCACGTCGGTCTTGTGAATTTTCTCAGCCAAAGGCATCCGGTGCGCAATCCACGCGATGTCGAGAACTATCTCGTGCGCCTTGCGCAGGTCGCACCCTTGCTGGACAGGGGCATTGCGGAGGCAAAGGCGCGTGCGGCGGCGGGAATCGTGCCGCCGTCGTTCATCCTGAAGTCGACCATCGACGGCATCGACCGTTTCCTTGCGGTCGGGCCGACGCAAAACGTTCTGGTTGCCTCGCTCGACGAGCGGGGAGCCCGGGTCGAAGGTATTTCCGCGGAGGTCAGGGCCGCCGCGGTAGAAGCTGCGGCGCAGATGGTGCGCACTGACATCGACCCCGCATTCCGGCGCGTCCGCGCGCTGCTTGCCGAGCAGATGGGCGTGGCCACCGATGACGCAGGGCTGTGGCGGCTGCCGCGGGGTGCGCAGGCCTATGCAGCGTTGCTGGCCTCGAACACGACAACCAGGCTCACGCCGGACGAGATCCATGAACTCGGGTTGAAAGAGGTCGCGCGCATCGAGAACGAGATGGACGGACTGCTCCGCAAGCTGGGCTACAGGGACGGAACCGTCAAGGCGCGCTACGACAAGCTGGAAGCCGACTCGCAGCCGCCCGCCGAGCCCGATCCGCGGCCTGCACTCCTGGCTGGATTCGACGAGATTCTGCGCGACGCACAGCGGCGGGCTGCCCTTGTTTTCGACAGGCGCCCCAAGGCGCCCATCGTGGTGAAGAGGGAGCCACCCTTCACGGAAAAAAGCGCATCCGCCCACTACGCCGCACCCGCTGCCGACGGAACACGCCCCGGTATCTTCTGGGCTCCCCTGCCTGGCCCTTCGTTCCCGGTACTTTCCATGCGCACGCTCGCCTACCACGAGGGGGTTCCAGGCCATCATTTTCAGATCACGCTCCAGCAGGAGTCGCAGGAGCTGCCACGGTTTCGCCAACGCCGCAGTTTTGGCCGACTGTCCGCCTTTTCCGAAGGTTGGGCGCTGTACAGCGAGCAGCTTGCGGCTGAACTCGGTTGGTACGAGGATGATGTGGAAGGGCGCCTGGGCCAGTTGGGAAAGGAGCTTTTTCGGGCTCGCCGCCTTGTGGTGGATACCGGCTTGCATGCCAAGCGCTGGACGCGCCAGCAAGCGATCGACTACGGAATACCCGCAACAGAGGTGGAGCGCTACGTGGTCAATCCCGGGCAGGCATGCTCGTACAAGGTCGGCATGTGGAAGATTCTCGAGGTGCGCACAAAGGCGCAGCGCGAACTGGGAGCGAAATTTTCGCTGAAAGACTTCCACAACGTGGTTCTCGGCACCGGCGAGGTGCCGCTCGACGTGCTGGCCAGTGTGGTGGACGCGTGGATCGCGAAAGAAAAAGAACAAGACGCATCGCCACGCTAGAGGGGAATTTTGCCGCTCCAGATGTCCTTGTACATGACCCAGTCGCCCATGAAGGAATAGAGCGGGCGCTTGAAAGAGGCCGGCTTGTTCTTCTCGAAGCCGAAGTGGCCGACCCAGGCAAAACCATAGCCCGCCACCAGCCCGACCAGCAGCCACCACGGGTTGAGCGTGAGCACCAGCGCCACCAGGCACAGCAGCGAAATCGTCGAGCCGGTGAAATGCAGGCGGCGGCAGGTGCGGTTGGCGTGCTCGGTCAGGTAGAAGGGGTAGAACTCCGCGAAGCTCTTGAAACTGCGCGGATCGACAGCAGATTTCGGGGCAGTCGTGGTGTTCATCGTGCGAGTCTCCTGAGCGCCGGGGGCGCTTTGTCCATAATAGCCACGACCTTCCGGGCGTACCACCCCGGCTCCGTATTCACACCTTCACCGCATCAGCTTTGAGCGCTCTTCCCGCCACCCCCGATTCCGCCAAGCCGGCCAGCGATGCGCTGTGGGTCGTGTGCCTGTGCGCCGAATGGTGCGGCACCTGCCGCGACTACCGGCCGCTGTTCGAGCAGGTGGCGCGCGCGCATCCGCAGTTGCGCTTCGGCTGGGTCGACATCGAAGACCATGCCGACATCGCCGATGGGTTCGACGTCGAGACCTTTCCCACGCTGCTGGTGGCCGGCGCCGACGGCACGCGCTTCTTGGGCCCCATGCTGCCGCATGCCGAAACGCTCTCGCGCATGCTCGGCGCCCTGCAGCCGCCGCAGCCTTCGAGCCTCGACGTCGACCTTCTGCTCGCCGTGCTCGAGAAGAAGCCGGCGACCTTTTCGGTTTAACCGGACCCACCCATGAACATCCTGATCTTCGGCGCCACCGGCATGGTGGGGCAGGGCGTGCTGCGCGAGTGCCTGCTGGCGCCCGACGTCGGGAGCGTCGTCGCGGTCGGCCGCAATGCCACGGGGCAGCAGCATCCCAAGCTGCGCGACCTGGTCCACAAGGACATGTACGACTACAGCGCCATCGAGCCGCAGTTGCAGGGTTTCGACGCCTGCTTCTTCTGCCTCGGCGTGTCGTCGGTCGGTATGAAGGAGCCCGCGTACAAGCGCATCACCTACGACCTGACGCTGGCCGCCGCCACCGTGCTCGCGAGGCTCAACCCGGGCATGACCTTCACCTACGTGACGGGCGCCGGCACCGACAGCAGCGAGCGCGGCAGCAGCATGTGGGCGCGCGTGAAGGGCGCGACCGAAAACGCCCTGCTGCGCCTGCCGTTCAAGGCGGCCTTCATGTTCCGCCCCGGCATGATCCAGCCGCTGCATGGCGTGCGCTCGAAGACGCCGCTCTACGACGCCGCGATCTTCGTGCTCAAGCCCGTGCTTGGGCTGGCCCACAGCCTTTGGCCGAACAAGGTGACGACCACCGAGAAGATGGGCCGCGCCATGCTGGCCGTGGCGCGCAACGGCGCGCCGAAGGCGGTGCTCGATCCGGCGGACATCAACGCGCTGGGCTGAGCTTTTTCTTCTTCAGGCCGCATCAGCCCGCGCCCGCCCCAGCTTGCGCCGGCCCGCGCTGGCGATCGCGCTCACGAGGTGCTGCACGAAGGCCTGCGCCAGCGGCGTGAGCGTGCGGCCCTCGAGCGCCAGCACCTGCAACTGGCGCTGCTGCAGCGGCGCCTCGGCAAAGGGCCGCGCCACCACCGTCCCCGCGTCGATCAGGTGCATGACAGTGAGAAGGCCCGACAGCATCACGTCGGGCGTGCGCAGCAGCGGCAGCAGCACCGACGAAAAATTGCTCACGAAGATCGCGCGGTACTGCAGGCCCTGGAGGCTGCAGGCCTGGTCGAACAGCTGGCGCGCCGTCACGCCCTTGTCGCCCACCGCGAGCGGGTAGCGCACCGCATCCGCCACGGACACCACGCGCTGGCGCGCCAGCGGATGGTCGGGCCGCAGCACCGCGAACACGGGTGCGTTGGCCGAGTGCTCGATCTTCAGGCCGGGCTCGGGCGCCACCACGTACTTCAGTGCGATGTCGGTCTCGCCGCGCGCGAGCAGCGCGCTCACGCCGTCGGGCGAGCCGACGTGAAGTTCGAGCTGCGTGCCCGGGTGGGCCGTCTCGAAGCTGCGCATGACCAGCGGCATGAAGTGGCCCGCGAAGCCCTCGGTGCACGCCATGCGGATGCGGCTCGCGCTCTGCCCGCCCAGGTCGCGCACCTGTTCGATGACCTGCTCGAGGTCGAGCTGCGCGTTGCGCAGGTGCGCGGCCAGCCGTTCGCCTGCGGCGGTGAGCGTCATGCCCCGCGCGTGGCGCTCGAACAGCGGTGTGCCCAGGCCGTCTTCCAGCCGGGTGATCTGCCGGCTGACCGCCGACGAGGCGACGAACAGCCGCGCCGCCGCCTGGCTGACCGAGCCGCTGCGCGCCACTTCCATGAAGTGGCGCATCGGAATGCTGAGAAAAGGTGGTGCCATGGCCATGGAGCGTTGCTTGAAAGGCAATGGTAGCTTGCCAAAACGATGCTGGAAGCATCGGCCTCCAGGCCTTGTACTTGCTGCACCCGCCAAGGACCACGAAAGAAAGAAGGAACCACCCCATGCCCCAACGCACCGACGGCCTGGCCGCTGCCGCCGCCTACTTCGACGACGGCCGCTTCTTCGCCGACMTGCAGCGCCGCATCGCCTTTCGCACCGAGAGCGACACGGGCGCCGTCACGCCGGCGCTCGACGCCTACCTGCGCGAGGAACTGGGCCCGCCGCTCGCGGCGCTCGGCTTCGCCTGCGAGGTGATCGGCAACCCCGTGGCCGGCGGCGGCCCGTTCCTGATCGCGCGCCGCGTCGAAGACCCGGCCCTGCCCACGGTGCTGAGCTACGGCCACGGCGACGTGGTGAGCGGGCAGGACGCGCAGTGGGACGAAGGCCTCGGCCCGTGGTCGCTCACCGTTCGCGGCGATCGCTGGTACGGGCGGGGCACGGCCGACAACAAGGGGCAGCACAGCATCGCGCTGGGCGCGCTCGCCGCCGTGCTGCAGGCGCGCGGCGGGCGGCTGGGCTACAACGTCACCTGGCTGGTTGAGATGGGCGAGGAAGCCGCGTCTCCCGGCCTGCAGGCGGTGTGTGCGCAGGAACGCGACCGGCTGCGTGCCGACCTGTTCATCGCCAGCGACGGGCCGCGCGTGAGCGCACAGCGGCCCACGCTGTTTCTGGGCTCGCGCGGCGCGGTCAATTTCACCTTGCGGCTGCGGGCCCGGCCGAAGGGCTATCACTCGGGCAACTGGGGCGGCGTGCTGGCGAACCCGGCCACCGTGCTGAGCCATGCGGTGGCCTCGCTGGCGGATGCGCGGGGCCGCATCCTCGTCGAGGCATTGCGCCCGCCGCCGRTTTCCGACACCGTGCGTGCGGCGCTTGCCGACATCGCCATCGGCGGCGGTGCGGACGACCCGGCACTCGACGAAGAGTGGGGCGAGCCCGGCCTGAGCCCGGCCGAGCGGCTGGTGGCCTGGAACACCATCGAGGTGCTGGCGCTGGGCGCGGGCTCGCCGCAGCGGCCGGTCAACGCGATTCCCGCCGAGGCGGTGGCGCACTGCCAGTTGCGCTTCGTGGTCGGCACGCCGTGGCAGGACCTGCAGCAGATCGTGCGCGCGCACCTCGACGCGCACGGCTTCGGCAACGTGGAGGTGCAGGTCACGCTGACCGGCGCCGCCACGCGCCTCGACGTCGAGAACCCGTGGGTCGGCTGGGCCCGGCGCTCCATCGCGCAAAGCAGCGGCCGGCACGTCGACCTGCTGCCCAACCTGGCGGGCTCGCTGCCCAACGACGTGTTCGCCGAAACGCTGGGCCTGCCGACGCTGTGGGTGCCGCATTCGTACCCCGCCTGTGCGCAGCACGCGCCCAACGAGCACCTCCTGGCGCCGCTGGCGCGCGAAGGCCTGCAGATCATGGCCGGCCTCTACTGGGACCTGGGCGAGCCCGGCCTCGCGCCATGGGCCGACGGACGACTCCCGCAAACCGCTTCTTCCATCTCCTCACCTGCACCATGAAACCCACCGCTTCCCGCCGCATGTTCGGCCTGCTGCTTTGCGCCTCGTCCGTTCTCGCCTTCCATGCCCCCGTGCTTGCGCAGGACGCCTGGCCCGACAGGCCGATCAAGCTCGTCGTGCCCTTTCCGCCGGGCGGCGGCACCGACATCGTGGCGCGGGCGATGGGGCAGGGCCTGTCGCAGCACCTCGGCCAACCCATCGTCGTCGACAACAAGCCCGGCGCCTCCACCATCATCGGCACCGATGCGGTCGCCAAGGCGGTGCCGGACGGCTACACGCTGCTGCTCTCGGGCTCCACGAGCTACAGCGTGAACCCCGCGATGCGCGCCAGGCTGCCGTACGACCCGGCGCGCGACCTGGCGCCCATTGCCATCGTCGCGCGCACGCCGCTGGTGCTGGTGGTGGGCAACGGCACGCCGTGGCATTCGCTGCCCGAACTCGTCGCGGCCGCCAAGGCCAAGCCGAGGAGCATCCGCTACGCCACCTTCGGGGCGGGCTCGGGGCCGCACCTGGCCGGCGAGCTGTTCGCGCTGGCGGCGGGCATCCAGCTGCAGGACATTCCGTACAAGGGCAGCAGCCAGGGCGCGATGGCCGTGATCGGCGGCGAGATCGAGATCGGCATCGACACCGTGGCCGCCGTCGCGCCGCACGTGCGCTCGGGCAAGCTGCGGGCGCTCGGCATCGTCGGCGCCACGCGCTCCAGCATGCTGCCCGAGGTGCGCACGCTGGCCGAGCAGGGACTGCCCGATGCCACCTTCGACGCCTGGTACGGTTTTGCCGCGCCGGCGCGCACGCCGGCCCCGGTGATCGACAAGCTGGTGCGCGCGGTCACGGCCACGATGGGCAACGCGGCGCTGCAATCGCAGCTGCGCGCGCAGGGCATGGAGCCGGTGGCGATCGGTGCGGCCGCCTTCCGCAGCCAGATGGAGGGCGAGATCTCGCGCTACCGCGCGCTGGCGCACCGCGCGGGCATCGTGGCGGAATAGGGCGGAATAGGGCGGATTGGGGCGGCTGGGTCAGGCCGAGGGGCTGCTCGCGAAATCGCGCAGCGCGAACAGCACCTCGTCGGGCGCCTCGCTCATCAGCGAGTGCCCGGCATGCACGGTCACCACCCTGGCGTTGCGTGCCTTGCCGACCAGCGCCCTGGTGGCGCGCGGCGGCGTCATCTGGTCGGCATCGCCGAGCAGGAACAGCACCGGGCACTGCACCGCTTCCATCGCGGCTTCGCCGTTCGCGTAGTCGTTGCAGGCCTTGAAGCCGATGTGGAACACGTTGGCATCGCGGTTGCTCGCGAGCACGCGGCGCATCAGCGCACGCGAGCTGCCGTAGAGCCAGGTGCCGGGGCCGAGCGAAGAGGGCGGCGGCGCGAGCAGCGAGTGCGAGAAGGTGTTCACCATCGCGATGGCGCGCTGCGGATCGTTCAATGCGCCGTCGAGCAGCGCGGGCGACACCACCATCGGGTAGGCCGTGCCGACCATGGCCAGATGCGTCACACGGCCGGGCGCGCGTGATGCGGCTTCGAGCGCGATCAGCGAGCCGAAGCTGTGGCCGACCAGCGCGGCCTTCTCCACGCCGGCCGCGTCGAGCAAGGCGATGACGAACTGCGCCGCCTCTTCCACGCTCGCCGGCGGTGGGCCCTCGCTCTTGCAATGGCCGGGCAGGTCGACCGCCAGCACGTTCCAGCCGTGGTTGGCGAACCAGCGCGTCTGAAGAATCCACACGCTGTGGTCGTTCAGCACGCCGTGGATGAACACCGCGGTGGGCTTGGCCGCATCGAAGGGCTTGCCGCCGGTGTAGCAGTAGGTGCTGTGGCCGTTGACTTGAAGGATGCTCATGGCGTCTCTTTCTTGGGTCTTGTGTGTCTTGTGTTCCTGAGATGGCGGATCAGCGCGCCGACGCGGACCGGGCGTGCGGGGGCGGCGCCCAGTCGTGGACCGCGCTCGGCAGGATCTCGCCCGTCTCGTGCTTGAAATGCATCAACGTGCCGTCGAGTTCGAGGTCCGAGCCGTCTCGCAGCAGGAAGCCGAGGTAGTCGCCGCCTTCTTCTTGCGCGACGAGCAGCGCACGCGCGGCTTCCGGGTGTCTGGCCACCCAGTCACCGTCGTCGCCGATGTCGTCCAGCATGTGCAGGCGCTCGCGCGGGAACCAGTGCCACCGGCGAGGGTCTCGCGAGCCGAGGTCGCTGTCGTCGTGGTCTTCATCGCCTTCATCGCCTTCATCGGGCTCCGCATGAACTGGCAGGCCGGTGCGCAGCAACTCGGCATAAGCCGCGGGCAGCACCAGTTGCGCGACGTCGATCGGCCGCTGTGTCAGCGCCTGCTGCCGGGCCTGGAGCGCGGCAAAGATCCGCACCGAGCAAGCGCTGGGGTCGGCGTCCCGTGAGGTGGTGATCCGCGACAGCAGTGCGGCGCGCTCCGCGCGGAACGCCGGGCCTTGCATCTCGGCGGGCTGGGCGAAGGCCGAGCGCCATTCCTTGCCGAAGCGCATGCCGGTGAAACCGCCGCTCGCCAGCGCCTGCCTCAGGTCGTTGCTGACCAGCGGGGCGCTTTCATCGGGCAGCCAGAGCAGGTCCAGCGGCTGGAGATGGACGGGCCAATGGGCCGATGCCATGTCGAGCACCGCCCGCCCATGGCGGGACACGCCGGTGGGCTGAAACGCTTCGGCCATGACATGAGCCCCATGTTCGAGCGTGCGCCCCCGCGGAACGTAGCCAGGCGTGCGGGGCAGGTCTTTCTCGAACTCGGTCGCGGCCTGCGCGACCTGGGCCGCCGTCTCGAAGCTGCCTGCCGCGAAGACGCGGTGGTAGCGGGGCCGGTCTTTCTGCAGCCGCACGGTGATGCGCAGCGCGGTGCGCGTCAGGTCCAGGCTGTCGAGCCACTGTCCGTCGCCGAGCCAGTGCATCAGCCGGTACGGGGCCCGCTGGTCACCGAAGCGTGCGTGGTGGTACGCGGGAAAGCGGGCCTCCACGTCGTATGCGCGGTGGGCCGGCAGCTTGAATTGCGTCAACAGCGCGTGCAGCCTGAGGCTGACGAGCAGGCATTTCGCGTGCGGCGAGCCGTCGCCCGACCAGTCGGCCAGGTCGGGAAATCGCGGCGGATGGCCCCAGTCCTGCGACATCTCGATGCGGCGCGGCGCGTTCCAGAAGCGCTCGCGGGTGATCGGGGGCGCATCGCCACTGCCGCAGTAGGTCTCGCGGTCGGGCGTGCCGTCGGGGTGCGCGGCGAAGAAATGCGGCGCGACGCCGAGCGCGTCAGGGCTCTCGAGCCACTCGAAGAACGGTGTCGGCTCCATCGGCGCGGTCAGGCTTTTTCCGCCGCCTTCAGCGCGCGCTTGAGGTCGTCGATCAGGTCGGCCGGGTCTTCCAGGCCGATCGAGAGACGGATCGTGCCCTGCGAAATGCCCGCGGCCGCCAGCGCCTCGTCGGTCATGCGGAAGTGCGTAGTGCTGGCCGGGTGGATCACCAGGCTGCGGCAGTCGCCCACGTTGGCCAGGTGGCTGAACAGCTTCAACGCCTCGATGAAGGCCTTGCCTTGCGCACGGCTGCCCTTGATGTCGAAGCTGAACACCGCGCCGGCACCGCGCGCGCCGTGGCGCAGCAGCTTCTGTGCAAGTRCATGGCTCGGATGCGATTCGATCAGCGGATGCCCCACCCGCGACACGAAAGGATGGCTGGAAAGAAATTCGACCACCTTCTGTGTGTTGTCGATGTGCCGCTCCATGCGCAGCGGCAGCGTCTCGATGCCCTGCAGGATCAGCCACGCCGTGTGCGGGCTCATCGAGGCGCCGAAGTCGCGCAGCCCCTCGCGCCGGGCGCGCAGCAGGAAGGCGCCGACCGTGCTTTCCTCGCTGAAGACCATGTTGTGGAAGCCGTCGTAGGCCTGGGTCAGCTCGGCGAACTTGCCCGACTTCTCCCAGTCGAAGCTGCCGCCGTCCACCACCACGCCACCGATCACCGTGCCGTGGCCCGAGAGGAACTTGGTGGCCGAGTGATAGACCAGGTCGGCGCCCCAGTCGAAGGGCTTGATCAGGTAGGGCGAGGTAAGGGTGGAGTCGACCAGCAGCGGCACGCCGGCTTCATGGGCGATGTCGCTCACGGCCGGGATGTCGAGCACGTCGAGCCCGGGATTGCCCACCGTTTCGCCGAAGAAGAGCTTGGTTTCGGGCCGCACGGCCGCGCGCCAGCCGTCGAGGTCGCCGGGCTTCACGAAGGTGGTCTCGATGCCGAAGCGGCGCATCGTGTAGTGCAGCAGGTTCTGCGAACCGCCGTACAGGGCCGTGCTGGCCACGATGTGCGAGCCCGCGCCCATCAGCGTGGCGATCGACAGGTGCAGCGCCGCCTGCCCGCTGGCGGTGGCGATGGCGCCGATGCCGCCCTCGAGCGCCGACACGCGCTGCTCCAGCACCGCGTTGGTCGGGTTGCTGATGCGCGAATAGACGTGGCCTGCACGCTCGAGGTTGAAAAGCGCCGCCGCATGGTCGCTCGACTCGAAGACGAAGGAGGTGGTCAGGTGGATCGGCACCGCCCGCGCGCCGGTGGCGGGGTCGGGCGCGGCGCCGGCGTGCAGCGCGAGGGTGTCGAAACCGGGGTCGGAATAGCCGGGCATGGAGGCCTTTCAGGAGTCGTTCGCAATGCCCCGTTACGTCTGCAAATCATGCGTCCGCGACATGGGCGTTCAGGTCGGCGTCGATTGTGGGCTATATTCAAATCGGCACGCCGCCGAGAACGAACGAAGTCCGAGAGGAGCACACGATGAAAGTCAGCGACATCCTTCGCGTCAAGGGCAACACGCTCTTCACCATCACGCCAGACGATCTGCTGGCAGAAGCCGCCAACACCATGGCGGACAAGGACATCGGCTCCCTGGTGGTCATGGAGCATGGCGACCTGGTCGGCATGCTCACTTTCCGGGAAGTGATCGTGGCCATCGTCGGCAACGGCGGCCAGGTCGGGACCACGCTGGTGCGCAAGGCCATGGACGACGCCCCGGTCACCTGCACCCTCGAAACCGACCTCGACGAAATCCGCCGCATCATGTTGGAGCGCCACGCGCGCTACATGCCCGTGATGGACAAGCGCATGCTGATGGGCGTGATCAGCTTCTACGACGTGGCCAAGGCCGTGGTGGACAGCCAGAACTTCGAGAACAAGATGCTCAAGGCCTACATCCGCGACTGGCCGGCGGAGGACGAGAGCAAGGCCGACGACTGACCCGGTTGTTCAGGGCAACCGCGCGATCTGCGCGCGCAGCAGCGCATAGAAGCCTTCCGTGTCGGCCCCGCTGATCCACAGCGTGTTGGGCGTGCGGCGGTTGTAGCCGCGAAAATCGACCACCGTGGCACCGGTGGTGAACTCCCCCCTGGTCTCCACGTCGACGCTCACCTTCGCACCCTTGAAGAGCTCGGGCTTCAGCAGGTAGGCGATCACACAGGGGTCGTAGATCGGGCCGACCGCCACGCCGCGGCGGCGCAGACCGTAGGCCATCATCGAATCGAAGATGTCCGCCACCACCTTGCCGGCGTTGTTGCCCATGGTGCGGAAGGGCACGATGCGCTCGGGCGTGAGCAGCACGCGGCGCGCCGCGTCGTGCGACATGGCCGTCACCGGCACGCCGCTGCGGAACACGATCGATGCCGCCTCGGGGTCGGCATACACGTTGAAGGTGGCCGCGGGCGTGATGTTGCCGCCCACGCCCCAGGACCCGTCCATCACCACGATCTCCGCAATCGCCGGCTTGATGTCCGGCGCCGAATTGAGCGCGGCCGCGAAGTTGGTGAGCGGGCCCAGGCCCACGAGCGTGATGCTCCTGGGCGCGGCGGCGCGCAGCGTCTCGATGAGGTATTGCACCGCGTGCGTGGGCATCAGCGGGCCGCGCGGCTCGTGCAGCGTGGGGCCTTCCATGCCGGTCTTGCCGTGCACGTCGTCCGCGAAGATCGGTTCGCGCACCAGCGGGCGCGGGTAGCCCGCGTAGACCGGAATCTCCGGGCGCTTGGCCCAGTCGCGCACGATGCGTGCGTTCTTCTCGGTCACGGCGAGCGGCAGGTTGCCCACGCTCACGGTCAGCGCCAGGATGTCGAGCCGGTCGGTCGCGGCCATGGCCATCAGCAGCGCGACGGCGTCGTCCTGGCCCGGGTCGGTGTCGATGACGACCTGGCGCTTGCCGGGCACCGGCGGCAGTTGCGCGGCCGGCGTGCCGGCCAGCGCCTGCGCCAGCTGGGCGGGTGTGTTGCCCTGCGCGAAGGCCATGCCGGCCAGGCTGGCAGCGGAGGCGACGAGTGCGCGCCGGGTCAGCAAGGTCTTCGTCATCGTCACGCGTTCACTCCTTGATGTTGGCGGTCTGCACGATCTTCTGGTTGCGCGCGTACTCCGTCTGCACGAAGCGGCCGAAAGCTTCGGGCGTGCCGCTGCCCGGCAGTGCGCCTTGCTCCATCAGCTTGCTGCGCACGCCTTCTTCCTGCAGCACGGCGTTGAGTTCCTGGTTGATGTGGGCCACCACGGCCGGCGGTGTTTTCGCGGGCGCGAAGATGCCGGTCCAGCTCACCATGTCGTAGCCCTTGAGGCCGGGCATCTCGTCGAAGGTGGGCACGTTGGGCAGCGCGGCCAGCCGCTTGCTGCTGGTCACGCCCAGCGCCTTCAGGCGCTTGCCGTTCACATGCGGAATGGCACTGGTGCTGACCAGCATCGCGAGGTCGACCTGGTCGCCGATCACGTCGGTGGCGATCTGCGCGCCGCCGCGGTAAGGCACGTGCGTGACGAAGATGCCGCTGCGCTCTTTGAGCAGTTCCATCGCCAGCTGCAGCACGGTGCCCACGCCCGAGGTGGCGTAGTTGTACTTGCCGGGCCTGGCCTTGGCGAGCTTCACGAAGTCGCTGAAGGTCTGGGCCTCGAGGCCGGGCCGCGCGACCAGCACCATCGGCGCGGTGTTGAGCAGGCCGACCGGCGCCAGGTCTTTCAGCGGATCGAAGCGGAAGGCCGTGGGATTGACCAGCTTGCCGATGGCGATGGCGCTGTCGGGCCCGACCACCAGCGTGTAGCCGTCGGGCGCCGCATTGACGGCCTTGGCCACGCCGATGGCGCCGCCCGCGCCGCTCACGTTCTCGATCACGACCGACTGCTTGAGCCGTTCGCCGAGCCGCGTTGCGACGAGACGGGCATTGACGTCTACGCTGCCGCCCGCCGTGTAGGGAACGATCAGCGTGATGGGCCTAGCGGCCGGCCATGCCTGCGCAAGCGCGGCGGTGGGCAAGAAGGCGGCGCAGAGCGCGGCGGCGAGGAGCAGGCGTCGGGGCGTGGTCATGGCGTGGGTCATCCGGGCGTGGAAGGATTGGAGGAGGCGGGTTCGGTGTCGAGGTGGGCGCGCAGCGTGTCGAAGGCCTCGCTCCACAGCGTGCGCCATTCGCGGCGCTGCGTGTCGTCGATCCATGCGCCGTCGAGGCCGTTGTGCATGAAGCCGCGCAGGTCGTCGAGGCCGAAGCCGAAGTCGCGCACCATCATCAGCCAGGTCTGCGTGGGCGTGACCTTGTGCAGCGTCGGGTCGTCGGTGTTGGGGTGGATGCGCAGGCCCAGGCCGGGCATGCGGCGGATTGGGTGGTCGATGGCCCAGCGCGCGGGCGGCAGCGTGCGCAGGTAGTACGAGTTGGTCGGCACCACGGTGAAGAACACGCCGCGCTCGGCGCATTCGCGCGCGAAGTCGGGCTGGTCGACCACCGTGTAGCCGTGGTCGATGCGGTCGACCTGCAGCACCTCGAGCGCAGTGCGTACGTTGGTCCAGGGCATGCCGAACTCGCCCGCATGCGCGGTGGTCTTGAGGCCGGCACGCCTGGCCGCGGCATAGGCTTCTGTGAAGAGTTCGGGCGGGCGGTCGACCTCGCGGTAGTCGATGCCGATGCCGATCACCTCGTCGCAGCGATGCGCCTTGACCCACTCGACCATTTCCACGGCCGCCTCCGGGCTGGCCTCGCGGTCGATCGCGGCGATGAGCCGTCCGACGATGCCGAACTCCTGCTGCGCATCCTGGATCGCGCGGACGATGGCGCTCTGGGCCATTGCGTAGGGGATGCCGGAGCCGTGCACCGTGCCGGTCGGGTTCCAGAAGAACTCTGCGTAGCGCACGTTGTGCGAGGCCGCATCCTGCAGGTATTCGAGCGTGAGCTGGTACAGATCGCCGGGGCCGCGCACCAACTGGGCGTCGAGTGCGCGCAGCACCCGCAGCACGCCAACCGGTTTCTCGCCGCGCGTGTAGAAGCCTTCGATCTCGTCGGCCGCCAGCGGCGCGCCGGCGCGCAGGTTGAGCTGCTTGAAGGTGTCGTGGCGCACGGTGCCGAACAGGTGGCAGTGCAGCTCGACCTTCGGAATCGCATGCAGCATGGCTTGCAGCGTGAAGGGCGGCGAGATGGGGCTGGTCATGCTGACCAGTCTAGGGAGCCGGGCCTCATAAGGAAAATTTTGAATTTCTATAATTTGATTCACTGAATCAATAACCGGGGACGCCATGGCCACCTTGCCCCTGCGAGCGCTCACGCTGCGCCAGCTGCAGTTCTTCTCGGTGCTGGTGGAAGAGGGCCAGTTCGGCCGGGCGGCCCGGCGGCTGGCCATCACGCAGCCTGCATTGAGCAATGCCATCAAGCAGATGGAGAAGCTGCTGGGCGCCGAACTGCTCACCCGTTCCACCCACAGCCTGGAACTCACGCCGGTAGGCGCCGAGGTGCTGGCACGCACCGATTTCCTGGTCCACACCTTCGAGGTGGCGCTGCGCGACATCGAGAGCACGGTGCAGCGCGGCAGGGCCTTCGTGCGCGTGGGCGTGATTCCGTCGGCCAGTGCGCGCGTCGCGGCCGCCGCCAGCGAGTTCCTCCAAGGCGGCCAGCGCGAGGTCGAGCTGGCCTGGCGCGATGCGCCCTCGACCACCCTGCTGGCCGAGCTGCGCAGCGGCCAGCTCGACATGGCGGTGGCCGCCATCACCGAGCCGCCGGGCGGGCTGACTTGCATCGACCTGTTCCGCGATCCGCTGGTGCTGGTGGTGCGCCGCGACCATGCGCTGGCGGCGGCCGGCGATGCGAACTGGGAGGCCATCGGCAAGGAGCGGCTGGTGCTGTTCGAAAGCGGCAGCATGCCGGCCCTGGGCAACCCGGCGCGTGCGCAGTTCGCGCAGGGCGCGGAGCCGTACCGCGTGAGCTATTCCGAGACGCTCTATGCATTGGTGCGCAGCGGGCAGGCGCTGGGGCTGATGCCGCGGCTGTACACCTCGTCGCTGCGCGACCCCGAACTGGTGGTGGTGCCGCTGCTGAAGCCGCGCATCGAGCGCCGTGTGGTGCTGGCCTACCTGCCGGGGCCGATGCGCAATGTGGTCGCGCAGGAACTGATCGCGTTCCTGCGCGACAGGTTGCCGCAGGCCGGCGAGGCAACGGTGCGCCGCATGACCAAGGGCACGCGCGCGCGGCGCCAGTCTTAGAGACTGTCTGCGATTCAGCGTGGTGCGCGGGCCGTTCGGGGCGCGTGCACAGGACACCGGGTGCTCCCCTCCGCGAATGTCCCCCGCTTCGCTCCTCCTTTATTTCGCCGCGGGGAGCACCCGGTGCCCTGTACACGGGGGCGCGGCCGTTGTGCTGGCCGATCAACCGCTGCGCTGAGCGATCACGCCGATGGGGTGCCTTGCGCAGCGAAATAAAGGAGGAGGCCTGCGGCCTTAGGCCGCGCCGGGGGACATTCGCGGAGCAAGGTACCCCGTCGGCGTGAGCGCGCCCTGAACAACGCACCTCAACGAGATCCCAGACAGGCTCTCAGTACAACTCCGCCGCAGCGTGGATCGTCTCGCGCACCCGCGGATAGATCTGCGTATTCCACTTGCTGCCGCTGAACACGCCGTAGTGCCCCACGCCGGCCTGCAGGTGGTGGGCCTTGAGGTACGGCCGGATGCCGGTGCAGAGGTCTTGCGCCGCCACTGTCTGGCCGACCGCGCAGATATCGTCGCGTTCGCCTTCCACCGTGAGCAGCGCGGTGCGGCGGATGGCGGCGGGGTTCACCGTGCGGTCGCCCACGGTGAGCACGCCGCGCGGCAGGTCGTAGGTCTGGAACACGCGTTCCACCGTCTCCAGGTAGAACTCGGCCGGCAGATCGTTCACCGCGAGGTATTCGTCGTAGAAGGTGCCGATGGTGCGGGCCTTCTCGATGTCGCCTTCGACGAGGTGGCTGAACATGTCCTCGAACTGCTTCTTGTGGCGCTCGGGGTTCATGCTCATGAAGGCCGAGAGCTGCAGGAACCCCGGGTACACGCGCCGCATCACGCCCGCGTGCGGCCATGGCACGTGGCTGATGAGGTTGCGGCGGAACCATTCGATGGGCTTGCTGGTCGCGAGCACGTTCACGCCAGTCGGGTTGATGCGGCAATCGACCGGGCCCGCCATCAGCGTGAGGCTGCGCGGGGTGGCGGGGTTGTCGTCTTCCGCCATCAGCGCGGTGGCGGCCAGCGCGGCCACGCAAGGCTGGCAGACCGCCACCATGTGCACGCCGGGGCCCACGGCCTCGAGGAACTGGATGAGCTGCAGCGTGTAGTCGTCGAGGCTGAAGCCGCCATGCCACAGCGGCACGTCGCGCGCGTTGTGCCAGTCGGTCAGGTACACGTCGTGGTCGCGCAGCAGGGTGCGCACGGTTTCGCGCAGCAGCGTGGCGAAATGGCCCGAGAGTGGTGCAACCAGCAGCACGGGTGGATGCACCGTCTTGATGTCTTTTCGGAAATGCAGCAGCGTACCGAAAGGCGAGACCAGGGTTTTCTCTTCGTGGACAACCACTTCCGCGCCCTCGACCGTCACGGTGCCGATGCCGTAGGCCGGCCGTGAATGGGTCAGCCGCATGCGCGAGAAGACCTCGAACTGGGCGGCCAGGCGCCGCATCATGGTGCGCTCCGTCCCGTCTTTCCAGAGGGCCTTGCCCAGGTACTGCGCCGTGAGCCGCGGGAGCGAGAGGAGGTCGGCTTGGTTCTGGTAGGCCCGGTACAGCATGCAGTGGGTGCAGGCAAGTTGCGGGCCAGCCGGGTGGCATGGGGCTTGCACGCAGGCACGCAACATCAAGGAGCTCCACGATGGCCAAACCCGTTCTCACCATCAGCAGCAAGAACTACGGCGCGTGGGCGCTGCGCGGTTGGCTGATGTGCAGGCTGGCCGGGCTGGATTTCAGCGAGAAGATCATCCCGCCCGACGATCCGGCGATGAAAGCCGAGATGCTGCTGCTCTCCTCGTCGATGCTGGTGCCCTCGCTGCAGCATGGCGGCGTGAAGGTGTGGGACACGCTGGCCATCGGCGAATACCTCCACGAGATCAAGCCCAAGGCCGGGCTGCTGCCGGCCGATGCGGCGGCCCGCGCGCACTGCCGCGCGATCTGCGGCGAGATGCATTCGGGCTTCTCCTCGATGCGCGGCGCACTGCCGATGAACATCAAGGCGCACTTCACGGGCTTCAAGGTCTGGTCGCGCGCGCAGGCCGACATCGACCGCATCGTCGCCATCTGGCGCGAATGCCTCAAGGCCTACGGCGGGCCCTTCCTGTTCGGCAAGCAGCCGGGCATGGCCGATGCGATGTATGCACCGGTGGTCACGCGCTTCCTGAGTTATGACGTGGCGCTCGACAGCGTCTGCGCCGCCTACTGCAAGCGGGTGATGAGCCTGCCGGACATGCAGGAATGGGTGACTGCGGCGAAGAGCGAGCCCGAGGAAATCGACGAGCTCGACGCGGAGTTCTAGGCCTCGAGGGCGTTGGAGCAGCCCCTTTGCGGGGTCCGAACATTCCTACGCGCATTCACGTCGCTTCCGACAGACGCTGCCCCGCAGCGCGCGGAGAGTGGAATTCCATCGAAGGAACAGAGGCATGGAATTCCGCAATCGTGCACAAGCCGGCCGCCTGCTGGCCAATGTGCTGCTGGAACATGGCGATTTTGCAGGTGCCCTGGTGCTGGCGCTGCCGCGTGGCGGTGTGCCGGTGGCCTTCGAAGTGGCCAGGCGCCTGGAACTCCCGCTCGATGTGTATGTGGTGCGCAAGCTGGGCGTGCCTGGCCGCGAAGAATATGCGTTCGGCGCGATCGCAGGCGGCGGCATCACGGTGATCAACGACGAGGTGGTTCGATGGCTCGAGCTGGGCAAGTCGGCCATCGATGAGGTCGTGCGGAGGGAGCGGGCGGAACTCGAACGCCGTGAGCGCACCTACCGCAGGGGACTGCCGGCGCATGACGTTCGCGGGCGCAAGGTTCTCGTGGTCGACGATGGCGTGGCCACCGGCTCCACGATGCTGGCGGCCGTTCGCGGGCTGAAGCAGCAGGGGGCCGCAGCCGTGTTTGCCACGGCGCCGGTGGTTTCGCCCGAGGCACTGGAAACCCTGCGCCCCGAAGTCGACCAGGTGCTTTGCGTGCAATGCCCCGATTCGTTCATGGCCGTCGGTACCTGGTACAGCGATTTTTCGCAGACGACCGACGAGGAGGTGGGCCACCTGCTCGCCGAAGCCCGCCGCTTCGCGCGCCAGACGCGCTCGACCCCATGAGCAGCGCCCCCGGCTGCCCGAATCCCGACCTTTTTTGGAACCTGATCAAGGAACAGACCCATGAGCCAATCCCCAGGCCATCAGAATGCACCCGGGCACCGGGTGGACGAATCGATCATCGATGCACGCATGACGGTGGAAATCGACGGCRAAACCATTGCCGACTCGCGCAATGTGCTGCGCGTCGACGAGGACGGCCACCCGCCGCGCTTCTACTTTCCGCGCGAGGATGCCCGGATGGAATTCCTGAAGCCTTCCGCCACCGCCACCGAATGTCCTTTCAAGGGACAGGCCAGCTACTTCGACGTCGAGACGCGCCACAGGCATGCGCGGGACGTCGCGTGGAGCTACGAGCATCCGTACGACGAACATGCGGTGTTGGCGCAGCGGCTGGCCTTCGACGAGACGGCCTCGGCGGCGCTGCGGATTCGCAGCCTCCCTTGACCCGGGCCGGGTGCGCGCCTAGCGCCGGAACATCCGCAGGTCGAGCACGCTTTCTTCCCCGAGCCACATGGCGTGCGCCGTGTGGTCGGCGAAGTCGTCGCCCGTCACGCCGTGCACGAAGATGTCGAGTCCGTTGCGGTTGGCGTCGAGCCAGTCGATGACCTGGTCGAACTCGGCCGCATCGAAGGCCAACTGGCAGCTCCAGTGCGGATGCGGGCCCACGAGGCGCTCGTGCACGCGGCCCACGACCACCATCAGTTCCTTGCCGGCCCGCTCGCAGAGTTCGCGCGCCTGCGCCACCGTGGCGGGGGCGAAGTAGACGTGGGCGTGGTACTGGGCGTAGAGGTTTTCGGGGCGGCGCGGCATGGTGTGCTCATTGTGGACCCAAGCGCCCCAATCGGAAGTGCCCGCTGTAGCGGAACACGTCGCCGAACCAGCGGTGGCGCAGCAGCATCTTCATGGTGAAGCGGTCGGGGTCCGCGGGGTCGGGCCGTTCCTCGACATAGGCGGTGCCCAGCAGCAGGCCCAGCGGCAGTGGAATGCGCAGGCCGGCAATGCGCCAGAGGTAGCCGAGGTCGCGGAACACCAGCGCGCCATCTTCCGCGCTCACCGCCAGGCGCATGCCGATGCCGAAGCGCACGTACTCGATCACCTCGCTGCCCTGTGCCGAGGTGTGCTCCATGTGCGAGCGGAAGTGAAAGGGCGGGCGGCCTTCGAAGTGGAAGACGCGGTCCCAATGGAGGTTCGCGTTGTCCGGCCGGCAGCGGTAGTGCACTTCGATCGGCACGTCGGTGCCGGTATGGGGCACGAGTGCGCCGAACAGGCGGCCGAAGGGCATCAGCAGCGCGGCCCACGGCGCGTGATGGACTTCGTTCATCGTGCCGCGAACGCACACGCAGTCGTCGGAGAACGGCGCCATCGTGTAGTGCCGGCGGATCACGTCGCCGAGCCGTTCCCAGCCGGGGCCGAGCGCTTGCTGGAAGACGGGTTGCGTCATCCGGCCACCACCACGGCGCTTTCGCTGCGCGCCTTGTAGAAGCGCAGGATGTGCTCGGAGAAATCGCCCAGCAGGAACTGCGCGACGCGGTCTGCATACCAGTTGAAGCGGGTGCTGACGCGCCACGAGACATCGATGCGCAGCTCGGTGCCGCCGTCGCGCGGCGTCAGCGTGTAGGCCGAGTCGCGCAGGTCGAAGTAGTGGCCGCCGATCACCACGTGGTCGTCGAGCGCGCCCGCAGGGAAGGAGTCGGGCGAGAAACGGTAGCGCCACTTCACGCGCTGCTGCGGCTGCCATTCGGTGATGATTCCCTCGAAGTGCACATCCTTCTGCCACTGCACCTTGCGCACGCGGCCTTCAGGCGTGTCTTCGGTCACGCCGGCCACCGGCATCGGCACGCCGATGCGGTAGGCCCAGGCATCGCCGACTTCGCCGGGCCGGATGTCGCGCGCATCGTTGAGTTCGTGCCAGACGCGCCCGGCCGGTGCAGCGATGAAGAGCGTGCGCGAGGTGTTCGAGATCCGCTCCGGGTTGGGCAGCTGCGGCTCGATGGCGCCGAGCGCGAGCGGCAGCGCCGCGAAGCTGTAGAGCGCGCGCTTCGGCCAGTCGGTGAGGCGGCACACCAGCCCCATCAGCAGCCCGCCGACGCTGCCCATGAGGGCGAAGAGCGGCACGATCACGACGGCGCAGATCATCCCCTCGATGTAGACCAGCAGCGTGCCGACCACGAAGAGCGCTGTCGAGAGCCACGGCGTCCAGAGGTAGTAGCCCCAACTGCGCCGCTCGATGCGCTCGGCCATGTAGACGGTGACCGCACCGCACACCGCGGGCGCGAAGTAGATGAACGAGCCGAGCATCGCGGAGAACGCGCGGCCCGGGCTGCCGCTGAAGGCGAAGCGCATCGCCAGTGCGGCCAGCGCGCCGACGAGCACTGGCCAGAACCAGGCGAAGGGCATGCGGCGCGGGGGCTTGTCGTCGGGGTCGGTGGCGTTGGCGGCGGCTGCGGAAGGGGTCCACTCGTCGAGCCGGCTGTCTTCGGGGTCTTCGGTACGCATGAAGGGTCTTCTCCTCTTTGGATTCGCTGTTTGTTCTATCGGCCGGCCGGCTCGCTGCTGCGCCGCGCGGTCACCATGGCGTAGTCGAAGTCGCGCCAGAACATGCCGAGTGCCAGCGCGCAATAGCTCGCCACGATGTGCTTGCGGCGCCAGGGGCTCAGCCTGCCGCGCGCCTTCCACAGTTCGGCGAGCGTGAAGCGCGTGGCCAGCACGGGAATGTGCAGCGCGCTGGGCGCGACGCGCCAGCGCAGCGACTTGAACGCGATGTCCTCGAAGCCGTTGTCGCGCAGCGCGGCGGTGAAGTCCTCGCGCGTGGCGAGCGTGGGCACGGCCCAGCTGTCGGCCCAGAGGCGGTGCAGCCAGTGGGCGATGCGGCCGGGCTTGCGCCGCAGCAGAAAGCCGTCGACCACCACGAGCCGTGCACCGGGCTTCAGCAGGCGCGCGGCCTCGCGCACGAAGTCGGCCTTGCCGGTGCCCTCGGCGTAACAGGCGCTTTCCAGCGCCCAGGCGCCGTCGGCCTGTGCGGCGGGCAGGCCGGTGCGGGTGTAGTCGGCTTCGATGTGGGCCATGCGGTCGGCCACGCCGGCCGCGGCATCGAGCCGCGTTGCGATGCGGTTCTGCACGGGCACGTTGGTGATGGTCACGGCATAGAGCGAAGCGTCGTCGCCAACCAGCGTGCGCGCTGTGGCGCCGGCGCCGCAGCCCATGTCGACCACGCAGCGCCGATGGCCCGGGGCGGGCTGCGACTCGTCGAGCCGCAGCGCCTGGCCGACTGCGCGGTTCATCTCCACCAGCATGCCTTCGCGACGCAGCGGGTTGAGCCCGGCGCGCCAGAAGCCGAAGTGCATGTTGTAGCTGGGGCTCCAGGCGCTGTAGTCGACCGCGACCTCGGTGAAATAGTCCTGCGTGTCTTCGGCCGTGATGGGCGCGCTCGCGGGATGGCTGGCGGGGTGCACCGGCGCTTCGGGTGCGTTGGACATGCGGAAGTCGGACTGGAAGACGTTGGGCATCGAGGCCCTTTCGGTCGGTGGTTCTTGTTGTTCCCTGAGGGTGCGACAGCGTGATTCGTTCAGAGGCGGCAGTTGTCGTCCGCGCAGGTGGCCGGCGCGATGGCGCCGCGGCCTGCCAGCCGGGCGACGAGCCAGCGCGGCAGCCGGTAGCGGTTGCGTGCGAGCACGGCGTAGGCGCGGTCGGCCAGCGCCCCCACCACCGGCAGGTCGAGCAGGAAGCCACCGGCCGGCAGGCCCACCGCATTGCGGCAGGCGCGGATCGCGGCGACGCCGTCCAGCACGCGGCCCGCGGCGTCGACCGCATGCATCGCCGTCATCAGCGCTTCGCGCGGTGCCGGGCCGCCGGAAAAGCCGGCGGGCGAGCAGTCGACGAGATTCAGTCGCCCGGCGGCATCGCGGGCCTTCATCGCACCCATCTCGGCGACGCAGAGCGGGCAGGTGGCGTCGTAGTAGACGGTCAGCGGGTAGGCGTCGGTTGCGATGCGGCTCATGGTGTTCTTGATTCTCGATATTTCAGTCAAAACAGAAATCAATGGGCAAAAAAAAGCGCTCAGATCATCGGCAGGCTGGCATGGTGCGCATCGGGGTCGTCGCCCTTGCCGGCAGGCGCGGCAGGTGCCGCATCGCCGCGCACGAACTTCTGCACGCTGGCACCGAGCGTCAGCACCTTGTCGAGCGTGCCGGGCGAGAGCCGCAGCATTTCGTCGGCCCAGGTGGCGAGCTTGTTCATGAGCTCCATGGTCGAGCGGATGCGGTCCTGCGCATCGGCCGGCTCCTTCTGGAAGTCGGGGCTGGAGACCAGCTCGCGCAGCACGCGGACGGTGGGATCGAACTCGCGTTCCTTGCGCTCGCGCACCACGGTGCGAAACAGCTCCCAGACGTCGACGCTGGTCTCGAAATAGTCGCGACGGTCGCCCATGGTGTGGGTCACGCGCACGAGGTTCCAGGCCTGCAGTTCCTTCAGGCTGTTGCTGACGTTGGAGCGCGCGACGCCCAGCGTTTCGGAGAGCTCTTCGGCGTGCATCGGCTTGCCATGGGCGAAGAGCAGGGCGTGGATCTGCGAGACGGTGCGGTTGACGCCCCACATGGAGCCCATTTCGCCCCAGTGGAGGACGAACTTGCGTTGAATGTCGGTGAGTTCCATAGCGCCGAGTTTAAGATTTCCTAAATTTCTGTCAAGAGAGAAATGAAAAATCGAGCAAGTGATGGTGAATGGTGGAATACTGTATGAATAAACAGTGAATTCCATCCAAAGGATTTGCCATGCCCGCAGCCCAGGTTCCCATCCACATCATCAAGGGCCGAGGTGCGGCCACCCGGCTGGCGCACCGTTTCTCGAAGGACGAGCGCAACGCCTTCGACGACGGCTGGGGCACGCTGGAAGAGGGCGCGGCCGAAGCCGACGCACTGCTGCCCATCGCGACCGAGGTGCGCTTCGAGGACGTGAAGTCGGTGCTCAACGAAAACGACTCGCCCGACATCTACTTCGACCGCTCGCTCAACCCCTACCGCGGTTGCGAGCACGGCTGCATCTATTGCTTCGCGCGGCCCACGCACAGCTACCTGAACCTCTCGCCCGGCCTGGACTTCGAGACCAAGCTGATCGCCAAGCGCAACATCGTCGAGGTGCTGCGCGCCGAACTCGGGCGCAAGAGCTACCGGCCGAGCTATATCGCGATCGGCACCGCCACCGACTGCTACCAGCCCATCGAGCGCGAGTTGCGGATCACGCGGTCGATCATCGAGCTGCTGAAGGAGGTGCGGCATCCGTTCGCGCTGGTCACCAAGTCGAGCGCCATCGAGCGCGACCTCGACCTGATCGCGCCGATGGCCGCCGACCACCTGGCCGCGGTGTACATCACGGTGACCACGCTCGACGGCGAACTCGCCCGCAAGCTCGAGCCGCGCGCCGCTGCGCCGCACCGGCGGCTGCGCACCATCCGCACGCTGGCCGACGCGGGCGTGCCGGTGGGCGTGAGCGTGGCGCCGCAGATTCCCTTCGTGACCGAAGACATGGAGCATGTGCTCGAGGCTGCCTGGGAGGCCGGCGCGCGCAGCGCGTTCTACACGGTGGTGCGGCTGCCGTGGGAAGTGGCGCCGCTCTTCAAGGAATGGCTGATGCTGCACTACCCGCAGCGCGCGGACCGCATCATGGCGCGCATCCACGAGATGCGCGGCGGCAAGGACTACGACGCCGACTTCGCCACGCGCATGAAGGGCAGCGGGCTCTGGGCCGACCTGATCCACCAGCGCTTCCAGAAGGCGACGAACCGCCTGGGCTTCAACCGCGAGCGCATTCCGCTCGATATCGCTGCGTTCCGGCCACCGGGTGCAGCGGGGCAGGGCAATCTCTTCTGAGTTTGCTGCTGCGCTGCGTTCCTGTTTGCGGGTAGATTTGCTTCCTGCCGGGCGGCTGGGGCCGTCGGGCATCGACGACGACATCAAAGGTGCGCATGAACGGGATCTGGCTGGTGGTCATGGGTGTTTCTGGCTGCGGAAAATCGAGCCTGGGGGCGGCGCTGGCCGTCGGGCTCGAGCTGCCGTTGATCGAGGGTGACGACCATCATCCGCCGGCGAATGTCGAGAAGATGAGCCGGGGCATTGCGCTGACCGATGCGGACCGCGTCGGCTGGCTCGCGACGCTGGGCCGCGCGCTGGCCGACTCGCCGCAAGGGGCGGTGCTGACCTGCTCGGCGCTCAAGCGCAGCTACAGGGATCAGTTGCGCGCGGCCGCGCCGGGGCTGCGCTTCGTGTTCATGGCGATCGAACGCGCCGAGTCCGAGCGCCGTGTCGCCGCACGGGCCGGCGCGGGCGAGCACATGTTTCCGGCCAGCCTGGTGGCCAACCAGTTCGCGACGCTCGAGTCGCCAGTTGGCGAGGTGGGCGTGCTGGCGGTCGATGCGACCGCGCCGCTGGGGGTGCTGGTCGGGCAGGTGAAGGCCTGGTTGCCTGCCGGCTAGTTGTCTGCTGCGCTGCGCATGACCCGGCTTGTGTTCGCGCCCGAATCACGCACCAAACGGAGCCTCACGATGACCATCATCATTACCGCCTTTGAACGATCGCCCGATGGCGGCAAGGGACTGGCGCGCGATACGCGCGTTCGCTGGGCGCTTGAAGAAGCGGGCCAACCCTACGAGGTTCGCCTTGTTTCGTTCCGTGCGATGAAGGAACCCGCGCATCTGGGCCTTCATCCGTTCGGCCAGATTCCAACCTATGAGGACGGCGATCTCGCCCTGTTCGAGACAGGCGCGATCGTCTTCCATATCGCCGAGCGCCATGCGGGCCTGTTGCCGGACGATGCCAATGCCCGGGCCCGTGCGATCACATGGATGTTTGCCGCGCTCAACACCGTGGAGCCGCCGATCCTTGAACTCGCAACCGCCAGGTTTCTGGAGGGCGACAAGCCCTGGACCAAGGAGCGCTTGCCTCTGGTCATGGATCGCATCCGTCATCGGCTGGACCAGCTTTCTGCCCGCCTGGGCGATGCGGACTGGCTCGATGGTGCGTTCAGCGCGGGCGACCTGATGATGGTGTCGGTGCTGCTCAGGCTGAGACCCTCGGGCATTCTGGACGAATTTCCGAACCTGGCTGCCTATGTCGCCCGCGGCGAAGCGCGGCCCGCATACAAGCGGGCTTTCGCCGCCCAATTGGCAATCAACGGCTAGGTCTTGCCGGCCCGCAGCGCCTCGAGCACCACGGACACGCGGTTCATCGTGTCGGCCACTGTTTCCAGCTCGCCCTCGGTGGCCGGCGCCACCATGGCGGTGACGAGTTCGGCCTGGACCGCCAGGCACTTCTGCGCCATGGCCATGCCGTCTTTGGTGAGCGTCAGGCGCCGCACGCGCGCGTCGGCCCCGTCGCTGTCGCGCCGGACCCAGCCCTTGGCCTCCATCTGCGTGAGCAGCATGCTCACGCCGCTCTTGGCAACGAAGCAGCGCGCCGCGAGCGCCTGCTGCGTGATGCCCGGCGTGGTCGCAATGGTCGCCAGCACCTCGTGTTCGCCCACGCGCAGGCCGATGGCGGCGAGCCGCGCGGTCATCACCGCATCGCAGAGGTTGTAGGCACGTATCACCGCCAGCCAGGCGAGCGTGCCGTGGGGCGAGGAGGGCGCGCGGTCGGACTTGCGGGGCTTTGGGGTCTTCGCAGCGGGCATTGGATATGGTTCAGTGTTGAACTATACTGTTCATCATTGAACCAATTCTAGTCTTCCCATGAACCTCTACCTCCGCCTGCTGATGACCCTGCTGCGTGCCTGGCGCGCACCGCGCCTGGCTCCGGGCGACGCGCTGGAGCGGCGGTTGCGCGTGCTGCCCAACGACCTCGACATCAACGGCCACATGAACAACGGCCGCTACCTGACGATCATCGACCTGATGCTGGTCGAATACTTCGTGCGCACCGGCTTTGCCGCCACCATGCTGCGCCAGGGCTGGCGGCCGATGTCGGGCGGCTCGCTCATCAGCTACCGTCGCGGGCTGAACCCCTTCGACGTGTACACGCTGCGCTTCCGGCTCGACGCCACCGACCAGCACTGGAACTACATGCGCTTCGAGTTCGTCAAGGGCGACAAGGTCTGCGCCGCCGGCTACATGAAGGGCGCTGCCGTGGGACGTGGCGGGCTGGTGCCCAACCTCGAGTCGTATGCCGCCATGGGCCTCGTGCCACCGGCGCATGCGCTGCCGCCGCCGGTGCGCGACTGGATCGCGGCCGAGCAGGGCGTGATGGGCGCGGCCTGGTAAGCCTGACTAGGGAACGGGCGCATCGAGCGCCAGCCGCAGCCGCGTGACGTTGGGATTGCCCGGGTCGCGCTGCACCTTGAAGCCCAGCTTGCGCGCGAGGCCCAACATCGCGAGGTTGTCGAACAGCGTGATGTCCGCGAGCTGCCGCACGCCGGCCTCTCTGGCCGCGGCGATCAGCTTGCGCATGAGCTTCCCGGCAAGTCCGCGGTGCTGCCACGCATCCGCGATGACGATGGCGAACTCGGCCGTCGCTGCCGTCTCCGGCGTGTCGCCGCGCACGTAGCGCACCACGCCCATCTGCTGCTCGACGCCATCGACCAGGGTGGTTGCGATGAGCGCGAGCTCGCGGTCGTAGTCGATGTGGGTCATGCGCCAGAGCTCGTCGGGCTGCGGCTTGCGTGGCGACAGCAGGCGGTGGTAGCCCGTCTCCTTCGACAGGCCGGCCACGAAGGCCGTGTGCATTTCGAGGTCGTCCGCGCGGATCGGCCGGATGCAAACCGGTGTGCCATCGGCGAACTGCCAGTCCTCGACCAGATGACTGGGGTAGTCGAGGGCCGGCATGGCATCAGCCGATGACTTCGGGCCAGTCGGTATGGAAGAACTGGCCTTCGGGCTTGTCGGTGCGCTCGTAGGTGTGCGCGCCGAAGAAGTCGCGCTGCGCCTGCAGCAGATTGGCCGGCAGCCGCTCGGTGCGGTAGCTGTCGTAGTAGGCCAGCGAGGCGCTGAACGCCGGCACCGGAATGCCGTTGCTCACCGCCAGCGCCACCACCTCGCGCCAGTTCTGCTGCGTGCGGTTCAGCAGGTCCTTGAAGAAGGGATCGAGCATCAGGTTGCCCAGGGCCGGGTCGGTGCGGAAGGCATCGGTGATGCGGTTCAGGAAGCGCGCGCGGATGATGCAGCCGCCGCGCCAGATCGCCGCGATGCGGCCGAGGTCGAGCTTCCACGCCTTCTTGTCGCCCATCGTCTTGACCAGGTCGAAGCCCTGCGTGTAGCTGATGACCTTCGAGGCGTAGAGCGCGTCGTGCACCTTGGCCACCAGCGCCTTCTTGTCGAGCGAGAGCTCGATCTTCGGCCCCTGCAGCACCTTGCTGGCCGCCACGCGCGCCTTCTTCTGCGACGACAGCACGCGCGCCTCGACGGCGGCATTGATGGTGCTGATGACCACCGCGTTCTCGGCCGCGTTGATCAGCGTCCACTGGCCCGTGCCCTTCTGGCCGGCCTTGTCGAGGATCAGGTCGACGACCGGCTTGCCCGTTTCCGGGTCTTTCTGCTCGAGCGCCTTGGCGGTGATCTGGATCAGGTAGCTTTGCAGCTCGCCCTCGTTCCATTCGCTGAAGATCGCGGCCATCTCGTCGGTGCTGAAGCCGGCGGCCTTGAACAGGCTGTAGGCCTCGCAAATCAGCTGCATGTCGCCGTACTCGATGCCGTTGTGCACCATCTTCACGTAGTGGCCTGCGCCGCCGGGGCCGATGTGGATGACGCAGGGTTCGCCGTCCACCTTGGCCGCGATGCTCTCGAAGATCGGCTTCATCACCTCCCAGGTGGAGAGCGGCCCGCCCGGCATGATCGACGGCCCCTTGCGCGCGCCTTCCTCGCCGCCCGAGACGCCCGCGCCGATGAAGCGCAGGCCCTTGGTCGCGAGGTAGGCGTCGCGGCGCTCGGTGTCGGTGTAGAGGCTGTTGCCGCCATCGATGACGATGTCGTCCTTGTCGAGCAGCGGAATGAGTTGTTCGATCACCTGGTCGACCGGTGCGCCGGCCTTCACCATGATCTGGATCTTGCGGGGCTTCTCGAGGCTCTGGACGAACGCTTCGAGCGTCTTCGCGCCGACCAGCTTCTTGCCCGGGTTCGCGGCCACGAAGGCCTCGGTGGTGGCTTCGGTGCGGTTGTAGACGCTGACCTGGAAGCCACGGCTTTCCACGTTCAGCACGAGGTTCTGGCCCATCACGGCCAGGCCGATCAGTCCGAAATCGCTTTTCTTGCTCATGGCCCTTCTTTCGTGTTCGGTTGGAAACGGCGGTCATTGTGCCGGGGGCCATGGCCGCGCGTCGTCGGAGGGCGTCTATACCCGCTTGGCAAATGCGCCCGGGCTGGCTATGTTTGCGGGATGACTCCCGCCACCGCAGCCGCCGCGATCCACACCTGGTCGACCGATGCCGTGCCGCAGCAGCAGCGGCTGGACTACTGGATCGGCGCGGTCTGCGAGGGTTTTCTCGAAATGGACGTGACCAGCACGCAGGTTGGCCGCTTCGGCGCGACGCTCGAATCCGCGCCGCTTGGCGCTATCGGCGTGAACCGCGTGCGCGGCACCGCACAGGACGTGTACCGCACGCGCCGCGCCATTGCCCACAGCCGCAGCAACTACTACTACCTGCTCTGCAAGACCGATTCGCCCTGGGTGGCCGTGCAGGAAGAACGCTCCGCGCGCATGCTGCCCGGCGACGCGGTGCTGGTCGATTCGCGGCGCCGCTATGCCTTTCATCTGCTGCAATCGGCCGACACCCTCTCGCTCGAACTGCCGACTGCGTGGGTTGAATCGTGGCTGCCCGATGCCGGCGACCATGTGGCGCGCCGCATCGACGGGCAAACGGGCTGGGGCAGCGTGCTCAGCAACTTCGTGCAACAGCTGTCGCCCGACGTGGCTGCGAGGCCGCCGCTGCCGCCGGCGCTGTTGACCGACCAGCTGGGCGGCCTGCTGTCCCTGGCGCTCGGGCAGGGGCCGTTGGAACCCGATGCAGGCGGCCGCGCCGCGCTGCGCCGGCGCGTACTCGAGGCCACGCGCGAGCGCCATGCCGAACCGGGCCTCACGGCCGCCGGCGTGGCACGCGAACTGGGCATTTCGGAACGCAGCCTGCACCGCTGCCTGGCCGATGGCGCCACCACCTTCGCGACCGCGCTGACCGGCTTTCGGATGCAGGTGGCGCAGCGCATGCTGGGCGATGCGCGCTTCGACCGGTTGAGCGTCGCAGAGATCGGTTTTCGCGTGGGTCTGGCCGACGCCTCGCACTTTGTGCGGCAGTGCCGACTGCACCTGGGCCGCACGCCCGGCGAGCTGCGGCGGCTGCGCCGCTGAATCCGCTTTCGCGCTGCTCAGATGCCGCGCAGATTGACCCGCTTCGAGAGGGCTTCGGCGCTCTCGCGCCGCTCGCTGTAGCGATCGACCAGGTGGTCCGCGCAGTCGCGCGTGAGCAGCGTGAATTTCACCAGCTCTTCCATGACATCGACCACGCGCTCGTAGTACGGCGAAGGCTTCATGCGGCCGTCGTCGTCGAACTCGAGGAAGGCCTTGGCCACCGACGACTGGTTGGGGATCGTGATCATGCGCATCCAGCGGCCGAGCACACGCAGCTGGTTCACCGCGTTGAAGGACTGCGAGCCGCCCGACACCTCCATCACCGCGAGCGTCTTGCCCTGCGTGGGCCGCACCGATCCCATGGCCAGCGGGATCCAGTCGATCTGCGCCTTCATGATGCCGGTCATTGCGCCATGGCGTTCGGGCGAGCACCACACCATGCCTTCGGACCATTGCGCGAGGCCGCGAAGTTCCTGCACCTTGGGATGCGCATCGGGTTCCGAGTCCGGGAGCGGCAATCCGCGTGGGTCGAAAATCCGTGTCTCCGCGCCCAGTGCCCGAAGCAGTCGCGCCGCTTCTTCCGTGAGCAACCGGCTGTAGGAACGCTCGCGAACGGAGCCGTACAGCAGCAGGATGCGCGGCGCATGTGTGGAGCGCTGCGCCGGCAGCAACAGATTCAGATCGGCCTTCTCGAACAGCGCGGGATCGACATTCGGGAGCTCACGACTCATACCAGCCTCGCGACGAATTCACCACCTTCACCACCGCCAGCATGATCGGGACTTCGATCAGCACGCCGACCACAGTGGCCAGTGCAGCGCCCGAGTGAAAGCCGAACAGGCTGATGGCCGCGGCCACTGCCAGCTCGAAGAAATTGGACGCACCGATCAACGCAGAGGGGCAGGCGATGCTGTGCTTTTCACCGAACTTCCGGTTGAGCCAGTATGCAAGGCCCGAGTTCAGGATCACCTGGATCAGGATCGGAACCGCGAGCATCGCGATCACGAGCGGCTGCTCGATGATGGCTTCGCCCTGGAAAGCGAACAGGAGCACGAGTGTCAGCAGGAGCGCTGCGATCGACCACGGGCCGATGCGATGCATGGCGCGCTCGAATGCGGCCGGCCCGGCCTTCAGCAGTTGCTTTCTCAGCAGCTGCGCGAAGATCACCGGCAGCACGATGTAGAGCACCACCGACGTGATGAGCGTGTCCCACGGCACCGTGATGGCCGACAGGCCCAGCAGCAGGCCGACGATGGGCGCAAAGGCAAACACCATGATGGCGTCGTTCAACGCGACCTGCGACAGCGTGAAGGCCGGGTCGCCGCCTGTCAGCCGGCTCCAGACGAACACCATGGCAGTGCAGGGCGCGGCGGCCAGCAGGATCAAGCCCGCGACAAAGCTGTCGAGCTGGTCGGCCGGCAAGTGGCCCGCAAAGACCTGGCGCACGAAGAGCCACGCCAGGAAGGCCATCGAGAACGGCTTCACGGCCCAGTTGATGAACAGCGTCACGCCGATGCCGCGCCAATGGTTCTTCACCTCGGCGAGGGCCGCAAAGTCGACTCGCAGCAACATCGGGATGATCATCACCCAGATCAGCACGCCCACGGGAATGTTGACCTTGGCAACCTCGAGGCGGCCGACGGCCTGGAAGGCGGACGGAAACAGTTGGCCCAACGCGATACCGACGACGATGCAGAGGAACACCCACACCGTCAGGTAGCGCTCGAACACGCTCATGGGCGCCGCGTTGCCGCGCGGACTTTCGATCACTGCGCTCATGGTGTCAGTTCGCGGAGATGCTTTGCAGCCGCTCTTGCAGCTCGGCGTCGCTCATCGCATCGGGATTCTCGAGCGCGAGAAGTTGGAGCATGCGGTAGGAGATCGCCTGCCGCGTCAGCTCGAAGGCCTGGCGTTTGGCGGCGTCGCCGCCTTCGGTATTGGAGGGGTCCGGATACCCCCAGTGAACCTTGACGCGTGTTCCCGGCCAGTAGGGGCAAGTCTCCTGTGCGGCGCTGTCGCAGACGGTGATGACCACATGCATGGTCGGCGTGGCGAATTCGTCCCAGCTCTTGCTTCGAAAGCCTTCGGTGTCCACGCCGGCACCCTTCAACACCTCGATGGCGAACGGATTGATTCTTCCACTGGGTGCGCTGCCGGCGCTGAAGGCCTTCACGTCCTTGCCGAGCTTCCGGGCCCAGTGGTTCAGCATGCCCTCGGCCAGCACGCTGCGGGCCGAATTGTGGGTGCAGAGGATGAGTACGTTGAGCGTCATTGCGGAGCCTTCAGCATTTGCAAGCGGTGGCGCTGTCGACGAGGCACGCCTCGCCCTGGCAGCAGTTCTCGGTGAGGTAGGCCAACAAGACGTTCATCTGGTCGAACGACGCGCGGTAGATGAGGTTCCGGCCCTGTCGCTCTTGCGAGACCAGGCCCGAATGCACCAATTCCTTGAGGTGGAAGGACAAGCCCGTTGCGGAAACCTCCAGCGTTTCGGTCAGCGCGCCGGGGGTCAGGCCTTCGGGCCCGGCCACCACCAGTGCACGAAACACCCGAAGGCGGACGGGCTGTGCCAGCGCAGCCAGGGATCGGACGACATCATTTTCTTCCATTATTCAAGTATCTTTGAATTATTGAATGAATGCAAGCCAGGTCTTGGCGCGAACCGGCCATGGCCCTGGCACGCAACGGCCATCCGCAGCGCGTTGCCGTTCCTACAGTCGTTCTCCTTCACACCCAACCACGAAGGAGACACGCATGTCCGACACCTATGTTCTCGTCCACGGCGCCTGGCACACCGGCGCCGACATCGAAGCCGTCGCCGATGGCCTGCGCGAAGCCGGCCACACGGTGCACTGCCCGACGCTGGCAGGCAACCGCCCTGGCGACGACCGCGCGCGCACCGGCCTCGACGACGCGATCGCGTCCGCCGTCCGTTTCATCGAGGAGAAAGACCTGACGCAGGTCCGGCTCGCGGGCCACAGCTATGGCGGCATGGTGATCTCGGGCGTGGCGGGCCGCATCGCGCACCGGCTCAAGCGGCTGGTCTACATCAACGCCTTCGTGCCGCTCGACGGCGAGTCGCTCAACGACATGGTGCCGCCGCACTACGTGGCGATGTTCGATGCCGTCGCCGCCGCAAACGGCAATGCCGTGACGCTGCCCTTCGAGGTCTGGCGCGAGGCCTTCATCAACGATGCCGACCTGGCGCTCGCGCAGGCCAGCTACGAGAAGCTGAACCCGCACCCGTACCGCACCCTCACCGACAAGATCAGGCTGCACAAGCCGCTGGCCGAACTGGCGCTCGGCAAGTCGTATGTCAATTGCCAGCAGGACATCGCGTTGCCGCACAGCCTGCCGTGGCATCCGCGCCTGTCGGAGCGGCTCGGGCTCTTCAGGCTGGTGGAGTGCCCCGGCAGCCACGAGATGTTCTTCTCGAACCCCAGGCGGCTGGCGCAGGCGATCCTGGAGGCGGGGCGGGACTGAATTCAGGAGCTGGACAGGAGCGCGTCGAACACGCGGATCGAGGCATAGGCGTCGTTCGCCGCGTAGCGGATCTGCGCTTCCGTCAGTTGCCTGTTGGCCCAGTTCGAGGTGGTCGCCTTGCGCGACTTGACGAAGCGCCGGTTGAACACCAGCGCCACGGCCGCCTTCACGCCCACCGACTTGCGGTAGCCGCGGCGGCGGAATTCGCTGTCGATGTCGAACACGGCCTTGGGCTCGATGTTGAGGCGGTTGCGTATCAGCGTGAGGTCGGTCGAAAGGCCGAAGCCCACTTTCCTGAACTCGGTCGAGGCGATCAGCGCGGCGACGACCGGATTGCATTCGGTACGGTGCAGCTGGAACAGCCAGGCCGTGTCGCGCGTCGAGAACTGCACCACGTGCGGGCCACCCGACACCTCGTTCTTTGCGAAGGTGGGCTTGGACTCCGTGTCGAAGCCGGCGACGCCGGCCGCCAGCAGCGTGACGGCGGCACGCTCGGCATCCTGCAGTGTCGCGACGACCACGATGTCTTTCAGGCCCAGGCCTTCGAAGGGCTCGAGCAGGGCGATCTGCTCGCGTTCGGGAAGGGGCGGCAACGTGGGGGTGTTGTCGTTCACCGAGGGGCTGCTTTCTTTGTCTTCACTGGGGCTTTCTTTGCGGGTACTTTTTTGGCGGCAGCCTTCTGTTTCGGTGGCTGGCCCGAACGCAGGGCCGCCTCATAGGCGCGGCGGCCCCAGAGTGCGGCCTCTTCGCGATCCTCGAAGAGATCGGCGGGGGCCAGCCGGTACGACATCGGCATTGCCTTGCCCTCGCGCACATAGGTGAAGGGCTGCAGGTTCAGCCTGTCGAAATGCTCGGCGCTGCCGGCGTCGGACTTCAGGTAGAGCGTGTCCTTGGCGACGAGCGCGATCATGCGGCCCTCGTGCCACACGCCGTGGCCGCCGAACATGCGGCGCGTCTCGATGCGGCCGAGACGCTCGAAGACCTCGTGCAGGCTCTGGACGAACGCGCTCATGCAGTGATCTCGATGCGGTTGCCGTCGGGGTCGAGCACCACGCTCTCGTAGTAGCCATCGCCGGTGCGGCGCGGGCCGTCGAGCAGCGGGTAGCCGTCGGCCTTCAGCCGTTGCGTCAGTGCGTCGACCGCAGCCTCGGAGCCCACGCCGATGGCGAGGTGCGTCCAGCCCATGCGCTGCGCGCCGGCTTCGGCCGCCACGGGCGAAAGGGTGCTGGTCGTCATGGCCTCGATGCGGGCGCCATCGCCCAGGCTCAGGAAGCAGGAGGCGAAACCCTTGGCCGGATTGACATACCCCGCGCCGGCCGTGGCGCCGAAGTAGTCGACATAGAAGCGCTTGCAGCGTTCGAGATCGGTGGTCCAGAGTGCAATGTGGTCGATGCGCATGAAAGGAATGAAGGAAGAAAGGTGCCGCCCGTTCAACGCTTGCGCCATGGCGCGCGCAGGGGCGACCAATGGTAGGCGATGCGTTCGCGGCCGCTGGTCGGGTGCCGGTCGGTCGCACCGCGCACGAGGCCGTAGCGCTCGTAGAAGTGCTGGGCGGCCTTGTTGGTGGCGGCCACATGCAATCGCCAGCCGTCGGACATCCGCACGCAGGCCTCGTCGAGCAACGCCTGTCCCAGGCCCTGGTTGCGCAGATGGGGTTCGACGAAGAGCTGGGCCACGTACTCGCGGCCTGTCAGCAGCACCATGAAGGCGAGCACCTGGCCATCGCGCTCCGCCAGCACCACCTCGGCGGGCGGCACGAACTCGGTCTGCACGCGCCGCAGCCAGTGCGCGATCGGTTCGATGGTGGCGGCGCCACGGTTGGCGGACGTCCAGGCGCGGCGCCAGATGCCGGCAAGCACCATGCGCTCTTCGGCGGAGCCATCGCGCGACCGCAGGTGGAAGGCGGGGATTTGGGCGGCGGACATGCGTCCCATGATACGGCGCAGGGCCGCCGCAGTCGATCAGGCGCGCAGCGTTTGCGCGTGGTGCGCGATGTGATCGGCCATGAAGCTCTGGATGAAGTAGTAGCCGTGGTCGTAGCCCGCGTGGCGGCGCAGCATGAGCGGCTGGCCGACGGCAAAGCAGGCGGCTTCGAACACGTCCGGATGCAGCTGCTCGGCGAGGAATTTGTCGGCCAGCCCCTGGTCGATCAGGATGCCCTGCGGATAGGGCGCTGCGGTTTGCGACCGCATGAGCGCGCTGGCGTCGTGCGCGAGCCACTGTGCGCGGTCGTCGCCGGGCGCGCCGAGGTAGCCGCCGAATGCGCCCGTGCCCCACGGGCACTGCGTGGGCGCGCAGATCGGTGCGAAGGCCGAGAGCGACTTGAAGCGCCCCGGATGCCGCATGGCCAGCGTGAGCGCGCCATGGCCGCCCATCGAGTGGCCGAAGATGCCGATGCGATGGCCGTCGATGGCGAAGTGCTGCGCCACCAGCGGCAGCAGCTCGTGGACGATCCAGCTTTCCATGCGCCAGTGCGTGGCCCAGGGTGCGACGGTGGCATCGAGGTAGAAGCCGGCGCCGATGCCGAAGTCCCAGTTGTCCTTGGCGCCCGGCACGCATTCGGCGGCAGGGCCGCGCGGGCTGGTGTCGGGGGCGATCAGCGCGAGGCCGAGGCTGGCGGCCATGCGCTGCGCGCCGGCCTTGACGGCGAAGGTTTCTTCGTTGCAGGTGAGGCCCGCGAGGTAGAGCAGGGCCGGCACGCGCTCGTGGGCGGCCTGCGGCGGCAGGTAGACCGAGAAGCGCATCGGCAGCCCGATCTCGTGCGAGGCGTGCTCGTGAAAGCTCTGCACGCCGCCGAAGGCATGGTGCTCGGAAAGAATCTTGGGGGTGTTGTCGGTCATGGGGTGTCGTTGCGCAGTGCGGGCACCAGCTCGAGCACTGCGTCTGCAAAGGTGCGCGGCGCTTCCTGCGGCAGGTTGTGGCCCGCGCCCGGAACGAGCCGGTGCGAGCGCGGCCCGCTGAAGCGGTGTGCATGGGCCGAGGCATCGGCGGGCGGCCGCACGCCGTCGTCGATGCCGTCGAAGGTGATGGCGGGCACGGTGATCGTGGGCTGCGCGGCAAGGCGGCGTTCGATGTAGGCATAGGCCGGGTCGCCCGCAACGAGGCCGAAGCGGTGGCGGTACGACTGGATCACCACGTCGACGAAGTCGGGGTGGTCGAACGCGGCGGCGCTGCGCTCGAAGGTGGCGTCGTCGAACTTCCAGGTCGGCGACCACAGCTTCCACAGCAGCTTCGTGAGCGCCTTGCGGTCCTTCGCGAGGCCGGCACGGCCGCGTTCGCTGTGAAAGTAGTACTGGTACCAGAGGCTGTGTTCGTTCTCGGGCGTATCCGGCTCCATCGCCTTGGCGATGTTCTGGATGTTGTAGCTGTTGAGCGAGACCAGCCCCGCGCAGCGCTCGGGCCACAGCGCCGCCACCACGCAGGCGGCGCGGCCGCCCCAGTCGTAGCCGGCGAGCACCGCGCGCGGAATCGCAAGCGCATCGAGCAGCGCGAGCAGGTCGGCGCCCAGCGCGGCCTGCTCGCCCGAGCGCGGCGTGGCATCGCTCAGGAAGCGGGTGGCGCCGTAGCCGCGCAGGTACGGCACGATCACGCGGCAGCCCTGGTCCGCGAGCATCGGCGCCACTTCGGCATACGTGTGGATGTCGTACGGGAAGCCGTGCATCAGCAGCACGGGCGGGCCGTCGGCCGGGCCGGCTTCGTAGTAGGCGATTTCGAGAACGCCCGCTTCGATCTTGCGCAGGGGCTCCATGCGATTCATGGCGGACGTCTCCCGGGGTCTTAGTAAAGAACCACGCCGCGGATGGATTCGCCGCGCTTCATGAGGTCGAATCCCTTGTTGATGTCTTCCAGCGGCATGGTGTGCGTGATCAGGTCGTCGATGTTGATCTTGCCTTCCATGTACCAGTCGACGATCTTCGGCACGTCGGTGCGCCCGCGCGCGCCGCCGAAGGCCGAGCCTTCCCACTTGCGGCCGGTGACCAGCTGGAACGGCCGCGTGCTGATCTCGGCACCGGCCTCGGCCACGCCGATGATGATGCTGCGGCCCCAGCCCTTGTGCGTGCATTCGAGCGCCTGGCGCATCACCTTCGTGTTGCCGATGCACTCGAAGCTGTAGTCGGCGCCGCCGTCGGTCAGTTGCACGATGGCATCGACGACGTTCTCTGTGTCCTTGGGGTTGATGAAGTGCGTCATGCCGAACTTGCGGGCCATGGCCTCGCGCTCGGGGTTCAGGTCGACGCCGATGATCTTGTCGGCGCCCACCATCTTCGCGCCCTGGATCACGTTCAGCCCGATGCCGCCCAGGCCGAACACCACCACGTTGGCGCCGGCTTCCACCTTGGCCGTGAAGATCACCGCGCCGATGCCGGTGGTGACGCCGCAGCCGATGTAGCAGACCTTGTCGAAGGGGGCGTCTTCGCGGATCTTGGCGAGCGAGATCTCGGGCGCGACCGTGTAGTTGCTGAAGGTCGACGTGCCCATGTAGTGCGCGATGGGCTTGCCGTCGAGGCTGAAGCGCGAAGTGCCGTCCGGCATCTGGCCCTTGCCCTGCGTGCCGCGGATCAACTGGCACAGGTTGGTCTTGCGCGAGAGGCAGAACTTGCACTGGCGGCACTCGGGGGTGTAGAGCGGAATGACGTGGTCGCCCTTCTTGAGCGTGGTGACGCCAGGGCCGACATCGACCACGATGCCCGCGCCTTCATGGCCGAGGATCGCGGGGAAGATGCCTTCGGGGTCGGCGCCCGAGAGCGTGTAGTAGTCGGTGTGGCAGATGCCGGTGGCCTTGATCTCGACCAGCACCTCGCCGAACTTCGGGCCTTCGAGGTCCACGGTTTCGATGGTCAGAGGGGCTCCGGATTTCCAGGCGACGGCGGCTTTGGTTTTCATGGGGGGTCCTTGGAAGAGGGGGGCGGCGGCAGTTCCRCGCCCCCCGAGCTTAAAACGGTTCCGGGTCGATGCCCGCGGCGAAGATGCCCGGCATGCCGATGAAGTGCGGCAGCGCCTTGACGCGGGCGATCCAGCGCCGGAGTGCAGGATACCGGCCGAGCGCGATGCCGCCTTCGGGGGCGAGGGCAATGTACGGAAAGCAGGCGATGTCGGCAATCGTGGGCGCATTTCCGGTCAACCACGCGTGGTCTTCGATCTCGCCATCGGCCAGGTGGTCCTCGATATGCGCGAACAGCTTGTGCGCGGCGTTGCGGCAAGCGACCACGTCGAAGGGGTAGCCGAACGCGTCGTGCAGCCGTGCGGCCGAGGCTGTGCGCGTGATGTCCTCGGCCACCGCGAGCCAGAGCGCCACCCGTCCGCGTGCCTTGGGATCGGTCGGCAACCAGCGCCCGCTGCCGTCGTACTGGCTCGCGAGGTAGACCAGGATGGCCTGTGCGTCGCGCAGCACATAGCCCTCGTCGTCGATTGCGGGGAGCTGGCCCAAGGGGTTGATGCGCAGGAAGGCGTCGCCCTTGTGCTCGCGGCCCGGATGGAAATTGACCGGCACACGCGTGTACGGCAGCCCGATCAGGCCCATGAAGAGGCGCAGCTTGTAGCAGTTGCCCGAGAGTTCGTCGTTGTACAGCTTGATCATGTCGTCGCGTTCAAAGGTCGAGCACCAGCGTCTTCGAACGCGAGCGCGAGACGCAGGGCAACATCTGCATGTTGCCGGCCTTCTCGCCCGCGCTCAGGTACTGGTCGCGATGCTCGGGCGTGCCGTCGACCACGGAGCACAGACAGGTGCCGCACACGCCCTGTTCGCAGTTGGTGTCGATCGCCACGTCGATCGACCGCAGCACCTCGACGATGCTGCGGTCGGCCGGCACCTGCACCGTGCGGCCGCTGCGCGCCAGGGTCAGTTCGAAGGGCATGCCACCGGCCTCGATCGGACCTGCCAGCCTGAAGTACTCGAAGTGCATGCATTCGCGCGGCCAGCCGGCGGCCGCGCCCGTGGCTTCAACCAGCTGCATCAGCGGCAAGGGGCCGCAGGTATAGCTGTGCGTGCCGGCATCGCTTCGGTCGAGCAGCGCTTCGATGGTTTCGCGCGTGGCCTCGGGCGAAAGCCCGGCGTGCAGGGTCCAGCGGCCAGCGAGTTCGTCGTCGAGCTCCGCCCGGAAGGCCGCGTGCGCCGCCGAACGGCAGAAGTAGTGCAGGTGGACATCTCCACCGCGGGCCGCAAGATGCCGGGCCATCGAAAGCAGTGGCGTGATGCCGATACCGCCCGCGATGAGCAGGCTGCGCGTCGCCGACCTGTCGAGCGCGAAGTTGTTCTTCGGCAGGCTGACGCGCAGCAGGTCCCCCGGGCGAACCGCATCGTGCATTGCGGCCGACCCGCCACGCGAGGCCTCTTCGCGCTTGACCGCGATCGTGTAGGCGCCGTCGTCTGCCGGGCCGTTGCACAGCGAGTACTGGCGGATCAGCCCGCCGGGCAGATGCACGTCCAGGTGCGCACCGGGCGACATCGGCGGCAGCGGGCCGCCGGCCGGTGAGCGCAGCGTGAAGGCTGTCACGCCGTCGGCCACGCGGCGCTTGTCGGTGACCTCTACCGAGAGCTGCGCCGGGGCAGCTGCCGCCATCGGCTCCACGCCCCAGCGCAGGCCGATCTGGCGGAGCCAGCGGCGGTAGGCGCTCGAGCCCGCGTCGGCGCGCGACGGCACCTCGATGCGCGCGTCCAATGGCAGGCGTTTGTAGACATGGCTCTCGAGGATCGGCTTGTCCTGGCCCAGGATGGTCTGCTGGAACGCGATGATCTCGCCGGCGCTGTGGCTGTCGTCGATGAGCGAGATCGCGAAGTGCACGATGCAGTCGTCCTCCTCGGTCGGCTGCACGAACAAGAAGATGATGTCGGCCTCGCCGGCGTGGCCGGCCGGAGCCTTGTAGAGCAGCGGCGAGAAGGGGTTGACGACGCGGTACACGTAGTCGATATCCGCTTCGCCTTCGGAGGCAGCCGAGGCCATCGGCTGCACGAACTTGCAGCCGCGCGCCCAGAGTTCCTGGTGCGCGTCGAGCTCGACCTCGTATTCGCGTACCTCGGTGGCCTCTTCGGTGCCGAGGATGTGCGAATGCACGAAGGGAAAGTGCGCCATGTCCAGGAAGTTCTCGACCACGCGCAGCCCGCCAGTGTGGACACCGATGGCGCCCATGTAGACGAAGCGCCGGCTGGGTGCCTCGAACTCGGGCAGTGCGAACAGCGGCTTGGGTACATCGCCCAGGCAGGCGAGGATGAAGCCGCAGTGGTCGCGTGCAGCGCAAGGCGCTTCGCTGCCCCCTGCGACGCGTGCGCGGAGCGTTCCCGACGCATCGCGCCGGACTTCGATTTCGCGCTGCATCAGGCGGCGGCGCAATGTCTGGCCGGGTGCGGCATCGCCGCTCTGGCCGATCGCGAACCAGTCGTTCGCGAGTGCTGGATCGATCGGGCGATCGGTGACGCCGTTGTCCGTGTCTTCAAGCATGCGAAAACTCCTTGGCGAACAGTGCCTTCATGCGCCGGGCCGTGGCCAGTCGGCGCGCAGCAGACGTGGGAGCGGCGACGAAGACGTGCGCGCAAGTGGTGGTTGCGTCCACCGGCTGCAGCAGCAGCGTCGCGGCGTCGGGAACGTCGCCCGGCTCTTGCCAGACGGCCGGGTGTCCGCCGGACACGCAGCCTGCGGCCTTGATCGCATCGGCCAACGCGTCGGCCGCGATGTCGAGCGTGAAGCTGCGGCAAGCGGCGAGTTCGGGCAGCCGCGGCGGATAGCCGCGCGGCGCGAGTGCCAGGCTGGCCCACACGACGCCGTCCGACTCGCGGCACATGTAGGTGCGCACGCAGGCGGCAGGCGGTGGCGCGAGCGCGGGCGTGGAGGGCACGCCGGTGCATCGCCCGTCGCTGCCGTAGCGCCAGCCGTGGTAACGGCAGACCAGCTGGTCGCCCTCGACGTAGCCGAGCGTGAGGCGAACGCTGCGGTGCGGGCAGCGGTTTTCCCATGCCTGCACGCGGCCGGCGAGTGGTCGCCACATCGCCAGTTCCTGGCCGTGCAGCACTGACTGCACCACCTGGCCCTCGCGCACATGCTGCGAGAGCTCGACCGGATACCAGCCGTCGGCGGCGAAAGCGCCGCGTGCTTCTTCTGGAGTGTGCATGGTGAACTCAGCGCGGCATCGCGCCCTGGATGCCTTCGACGAACCAGTTCATGCCGGCGATGTCCGCATCGGACACTGCGGCGCCCTGTGCCGCGCGCAGCTTGCCCGTGTTGTCCTTCAGCGGGCCGGCAAAAGGCAGCAGCTTACCCGCTGCGATGTCGGCCTGCGCGGCCTTGGCCATCTTCACCACGTCGGGCGGCACGGCCGCGTTCCAGTCCAGCAGGTTCACGCCGCCGTTCTGCAGCGTGCCCATGTAGGCCGCACCCTTGAATCTGCAGGCCAGCGTGTCGGCGACCACCTGGCGGAAGTGCGGTGTCCAGTCGTGCGTGATCGAGGTCAGCAGCTTCTGCGGCGCCGCCTTGCGCAGGTCGGAGAACATGCCCACGGACCAGACGCCCTTGGCGTCGGCCGCCTGCACGATGGCCGGGTTGTCCTGGAAGCCGGAGCCGATCACGTCGGCACCTTGCTGGATCAGCGAATTGGCCGCGTCGCGTTCGCTGCCCGGGTTGAACCAGTCATTGACCCACACCACCGACACCGTCGCCGCCGGATTGGTGCGCTTCACGCCGAGTGCGAAGGCGTTGATGGTCGAGATCACGTCGGGAATCGCGATCGCGCCGACATAGCCGAGCTTGTTGCTTTTCGTGACTTTGCCGGCCACCATGCCTGCGACATAGGCGCCCTCGTACCAGCGTGCGTTGTAGGTGCCGAAATTGGCCGCCTGCTTGAAGCCGCTCGCGTGGATGAAGTGGGTCGTCGGGTTGTCCGCGGCGAGCTTGAGGCCGTCGTTCATGTATCCGAAGCTGCCGAGCACGAGCAGGCCGGCCCCGCCGCCTGCCAGCTCGCGCATCACGCGCGCGCCGTCGGGGCCGACTTTCACGTCCTGCACCACCCGGGTCTTGATGCGGCTGCCGAATTCCTTCTCCAGCTGCTTGCGCGCCGCTTCGTGCACGGCGACCCAACCGACGTCCGACACCGGGCTCTGGTAGACGAAGCCGATCTCGAGGGGATCGGCCGCAGCGGCGGGCAGGCCCGCGCAGGCGGTGAGCGCACCGGCGAGCAGGGCGCGGACGGAAAAACGCGATGTCATGGGCTGTCTCCTGGAGGTGGTTGCTGAATCGGTTCTCTGAATCAGTATACCGATTTAGTGTATTTACAATCGACGATCATGTCCAGCAAGACCGAAGAAATCGTTCAGAGCATCCGCAACGCCGTCGCGGCGCACCGATTGCTGCCAGGCGTACAGTTGCGCGAGGTCGGGCTCGGCAAGCTCTACGGCGTGAGCCGCACGGTGATACGGCAGGCGCTGCAGACGCTGGCCCGCGAGGGGCTGGTGGACCTCACGCCAGGCAAGATCGCCTCGGTCGCGAAGCCCACGCCCGAAGAGGCGCGCGACACCTTCGACCTGCGCTGGGCGATCGAGCGGCATGCCACGCAGACGCTGGCGCAGAAACTCACGAAGAAGGACGTAGCCATCTTGCGTGCGCACATCAAGCTGGAGCGCGCGGCCCGTGCGGCCCATGACGCTGAAGAGGTGCGCAAGCTCGGTGCTGGCTTTCATGTGCTGGTGGCGCAGCTCGCCGGCAATGCACTGCTGACCCGTACGCTCGAACAGCTGATCGCGCGCATCGCGCTGATCCTGCTGCTCTACCGCCACGACTACGACGAGCACGTCGAGTGCCTGCAGGACGAGCACGCGCAGTTTGTCGACCTGCTCGAATCCGGCGCGACGCCCAAGGCGCTGCAGTTGCTGCAACGGCATCTGCAGACGGTCGAGGTCAGCCTGCGCGTGGAGAACATGGCGGTGGTCGACGACCCCCATCTGCATCGCGCGCTGCTGGCCAATTGAGTCAAGAAGATGATCTACAACCCGTGTTCCGGGGAAAAAGCATGAAGAAAATATTCGTCCTCAACGGCCCCAACCTCAACCTGCTCGGCACGCGCGAGCCCGAGCAATACGGACGCGACACGCTGGCCGATGTCGAGCGCCTGTGCAAGGACGCGGGCGCGAAGCTCGGCGTCGAGATCGAATGCCGCCAGTCGAACCACGAAGGCGTGCTGATCGACTGGATCCAGGAAGCGGGCCGCGAAGTGGCCGCCGGCAACATGCTGGGCGTGGTGATGAACCCCGGCGCCTACACCCACACGTCGATTGCGCTGCACGATGCGATCAAGGGCGCGAGCGTGCCGGTGATCGAGCTGCACATCTCGAACGTGCATACGCGGGAAGAGTTTCGCCACCACTCGTACATCTCGCCTGCGGCGCGCGGGATCATCGTGGGGCTGGGGGTGAAGGGCTACACGCTGGCGATTGCGGCGCTGGTTCCTTAGGCTCGCCCCCCGGGGGCAACACCTGCGGCCCGGCGAAGCCGGTTCCGCGGTGTTCCGCTAGTACTGCTGTTTAGGAGCGGTCGCCTTCCAACTGCGGCTGATACGGCCCGCACTGTCGATGCTCTCCAGATGCACGTCGAAGCCCCAGAGCCGGGCGACGTGCTTCAACACTTCTTCCGCACCGTCGTGCAGCGGCAGGTTGTTGCGCTGCGTGTGCCGCAGCGTCAGCGAGCGGTCGCCGCGGGTGGCGACGCTCCACACCTGGATGTCGGGCTCGCGGCTGCTGATGTCGTACTGGCGTGACAGCGATTCGCGCAGCGACTGGTAGCCGCTGTCGTCATGGATGGCGGACACCTCGAGCTCGGATTCGCTCTGGTAGTCGCGGATCGAGAACAGCCTGAAGTCGCGCATCGTCTTCGGGCTCAGGAACTGGCCGACGAAGCTCTCGTCCTTGAAGTTGCGCATCGCGTAGTCGAGCGTCTTGACCCAGTCGGTGCCGGCGAAGTCGGGGAACCAGCGGCGGTCTTCCTCGGTGGGCTTCTCGCAGATGCGCCGCAGATCGGTGAACATCTTGAAGCCCAGCGCATAGGGGTTGATGCCGCTGTAGGCACGGTGGCCCACCGGCGGCTGGAAGATCACGCCCGTGTGCGAACTGAGCCATTCCATCATGAAGCCGTCGGCCAGCTGGCCGCGCTCGTACATGGTGTTGAGCAGGGTGTAGTGCCAGAACGTGGCCCAGCCTTCGTTCATCACCTGCGTCTGGCGCTGCGGATAGAAGTACTGCGCGATCTTGCGCACGATGCGCACCACCTCGCGCTGCCAGGGTTCAAGCAGCGCGGCGTTCTTCTCGATGAAATAGAGCAGGTTCTCCTGCGGCTCCGACGGGAAGCGCCGCGTGGCGTCGGACTCGGCGGCCTGTTCGGCGCGCCGCGGCAGCGTGCGCCAGAGATCGTTCACCTGCTGCTGCATGTGGCGCTCGCGGTCGGCGCGCTGCACGCTTTCCTGCGCCAGCGAGCGCTTCTGCGGGCGGCGATAGCGGTCGACGCCGTAGTTCATCAACGCGTGGCAGGAGTCGAGCAGTTCCTCGACCGCATCGAGGCCCTGCCGCTCCTCGCACTCGGCGATGTAGTGTCGCGCGTAGACGAGGTAGTCGATGATGGACGACGCATCGGTCCACATCCGGAACAGGTAGTTGCCCTTGAAGAAGCTGTTGTGGCCGTAGGCCGCGTGCGCGATCACCAGGGCCTGCATGGCCATGGTGTTCTCTTCCATCAGGTAGGCAATGCAGGGATCGGAGTTGATGACGATCTCGTAGGCCAGCCCCATGTGGCCGCGGCGGTAGTTCTTCTCGGTGGCGATGAACTGCTTGCCGTACGACCAGTGGCGGTAGATCATCGGCATGCCCACGCTGGCGTAGGCATCCATCATCTGCTCGGCAGTGATCACCTCGAGCTGGTTCGGGTACACGTCGAGCCCGAAACCCTTGGCTGTCTTGGCGATTTCGGTGTGGTAGGTCTCGATCAGCTCGAAGGTCCAGTCGGAAGGACTGGGCAGGCGCTCCAGCACCAGGTCGGACGGAGGACGGTCGGCGTTCATGAGGTGACCCCTTCCTTCTTGAACAGGTCGCGGAACACAGGGTAGATGTCTTGGGCGTCCGACACCTTGCGCATCGCGAAGTTGGGTTGCGTGCCTTCGAGCTGCGCGTACTCCTGCCACAGGTTCTGCTCGGTCTCGGCCACCTGCACATAGGCGTAGTAGCGCACCACCGGCAAAATGCTGTCGACCAGCAACTCGCGGCAGCGGCCGCTGTCCTGGTGCCAGTTGTCGCCGTCGCTGGCCTGTGCGCCGTAGACGTTCCATGCGCCGCTGGGGTAGCGCGCCTTGATGATCTCGTCCATCAGCACCAGCGCGCTCGACACCACGGTGCCGCCGGTTTCGGTGGCGTGGAAGAACTCTTCCTCGGTCACTTCCTGCGCCTGCGTGTGGTGGCGCAGGAACACCAGATCGATGGTTTCGTAGTGCCGCGTGAGGAACATGTAGAGCAGCATGAAGAAGCGCTTGGCCATGTCCTTGCGCGCCTCGTCCATCGAGCCCGAGACGTCCATCAGGCAGAACATCACGGCCTTGGCGCTCGGCACCGGCGTCTTCACGCGGTTGCGGTAGCGCAGGTCGATGGGATCGATGTAAGGCACATGCCGCATGGTGCGGCGCAACTCGGCAATGCGCTCTTCGGTTTCCTTGATTTCGCTCTGGATCAAGGCCTGCGCAGCCTGGGGGTGCTGCTTCAGATGCTCCAGATGGGCTTCGAGGCGCTTCAGTTCCTTGCGCGGCTCGCCGCCCAGCGCGATGCGGCGGGCGAGGGCGCCGCGCATCGAGCGCACCACATGCAGGTTGTTGGGCGAACCGTCGCTCGTGAAGCCGGCGCGGTGGCTCTTCCACTCGGGCACGTCGGCGATCTGGGTGCGGATCAGGTGCGGCAGCGCGAGGTCGTCGAAGAAGACGCGCATGAACTCCTCGCGGGTGAGGCGGAAGACGAAGTCGTCCTCCCCCTCGCCACCGTCACCGGCCTCGCCGCTCCCGGTGCCGCCGCCCGCCTGGCCTTCGGGGCGCGCGATGCGGTCGCCCTTCAGGTACTCCTGGTTGCCCGGATGCACGTACTCGCGGTCGCCCCCACGCGCATGCCCGAACACCGGTTCGGACACATCGTGGCGCGGCAGGGTCACGTCTTCGCCTTGCTCCAGTTCGCGGATGTTGCGGCCGCTGACGGCGCGCCGCACCGCCTCCTGGATCTGTCCCTTGTAGCGCCGGAGAAAGCGCTCACGGTTGCCAATGGACTTGTTCTTGCCCGATAGCCGGCGGTCGATGATCTGCTGCAGGATGGCCACGATGGTGTCTAAGCTCCTTGCAAAAAGAGGACGATTGAGGCGTCGTCGTTATGAACTCTTGCGCACGCGCAGGTACCACTCGCAGAGCAGGCGAACCTGCTTGGCCGTATAGCCCTTCTCGACCATGCGGGTCACGAAGTCCTCGTGCTTCTTCTGCTCGTCGGCGCTGCTCTTCGTGTTGAAGCTGATCACCGGCAGAAGCTCTTCGGTGTTGGAGAACATCTTCTTCTCGATCACCGCGCGCAGCTTTTCGTAGCTGGTCCACGCCGGGTTGCGCCCTGCGTTGCCGGCCCGTGCGCGCAGCACGAAGTTGACGATCTCGTTGCGGAAGTCCTTCGGGTTGCCGATGCCCGCGGGCCGCTCGATCTTTTCGAGTTCGGCGTTCAGCGAGGCGCGGTCGAACACTTCGCCGGTGTCCACGTCGCGGAACTCCTGGTCCTGGATCCAGTAGTCGGCGTAGGTGACGTAGCGGTCGAAGATGTTCTGGCCGTACTCGCTGTAGCTCTCGAGGTAGGCGGTCTGGATTTCCTTGCCGATGAACTCGGCGTAGCGCGGCGCCAGCAACTCCTTGATGTAGCTGATGTACTTCTGCTCGACCTCGGGCGGGAACTGCTCGCGCTCGATCTGCTGCTCGAGCACGTACATCAGGTGCACCGGGTTGGCGGCGACCTCGGAGCTGTCGAAGTTGAACACCTTCGAGATGATCTTGAAGGCGAAGCGCGTCGAGACGCCGCTCATGCCCTCGTCGACGCCCGCGTAGTCGCGGTACTCCTGGATCGACTTGGCCTTGGGGTCGGTGTCCTTGAGGTTCTCGCCGTCGTACACCTGCATCTTGCTGAAGGTGCTCGAGTTCTCGGGCTCCTTCAGGCGCGTGAGCACCGAGAGCTGGGCCATCATGCGCAGGGTTCCGGGGGCGCAGGGTGCCTGGGCCAGCGAGGAGTTGCGCACCAGCTTCTCGTAGATCTTGATTTCTTCCGAGGCGCGCAGGCAGTACGGCACCTTGACGATGTAGATCCGGTCGAGGAAAGCCTCGTTGTTCTTGTTGTTGCGGAAGGCCTTCCACTCGCTTTCGTTGCTGTGGGCGAGCACGATGCCGTCGAACGGAATGGCGCCGAAGCCCTCGGTGCCCTTGAAGTTGCTTTCCTGCGTGGCGGTCAGCAGCGGGTGCAGCACCTTGATGGGCGCCTTGAACATTTCCACGAATTCGAGCAGGCCCTGGTTGGCCAGGCACAGGCCACCGGAGTAGGCGTAGGCGTCCGGGTCGTCCTGGGCGTAGGTTTCGAGCTTGCGGATGTCGACCTTGCCGACCAGCGAGGAGATGTCCTGGTTGTTCTCGTCGCCCGGCTCGGTCTTGGCGACCGCGATCTGCCGCAGCACCGAGGGGAAGCGCTTGACCACCTTGAACTGGCGAATGTCGCCGCCGTATTCCTCGAGCCGCTTGACGGCCCAGGGAGAGAGAATCCGATTCAGGTAACGGCGGGGAATGCCGTATTCCTTTTCAAGTATCTCGCCGTCTTCGAGCGTGTCGAAGAGCCCCAGGGGCGATTCGTTCACCGGCGAACCGTGGATCGCGTAGAAGGGCACATGCTCCATGAGCTGCTTCAGGCGCTCTGCGATCGAACTCTTGCCACCGCCGACCGGACCCAGCAGGTAAAGGATTTGCTTCTTTTCTTCGAGTCCCTGCGCGGCATGGCGGAAATAAGACACCACCTGCTCGATGGCGTCCTCCATGCCGTAGAACTCCTTGAACGCCGGATAGATCTTGATGACCTTGTTGGCGAAGATGCGCGAAAGCCGGGGGTCGTTGCGCGTATCGACCAGTTGGGGTTCGCCAATGGCCTTGAGCATTCGCTCGGAGGCGGTGGCGTACGCCGTGGGATCGCGCTTGCAGATATCGAGGTATTCCTGCAAGGAGAGAACCTCCTCGCGGGTGCGCTCGTAGCGGGCGGCAAAGTTGCTGATCACGTCCATGGTCACGCCTCCATCAGGTCAGCGGGGCTTTTGGCCCCGGGGGCGTGCAGCAAAGGCAATGCGTCGCGACATTTCAAAAAGATGTRCTCGCCCATGGCTGCATGCCGTGGAAAAACTCCCTTACACAATCTGCTCAATCAGCATAAAGCAAAGATTGAACCCGGTAAATCTTTTGTTTATTCAGAACCCTGCCGGCAGGTAAAGTTCCTGAAAAAAATCGGAACTAGTATTCGGATTTCAGTTAAATTTAAAGGCTCGCTCGCGCAATTATCTCCGGGTGAAATGCCTATATCCAATGGCTATCGTTCTCATTGG
>NZ_JBFUHN010000041.1:0-60206 GCF_056402375.1 Variovorax sp. P4_B10
GCCCGAGATTATAGCAACAGGAGTGGCGCGTTGAAGATCAGTCGCTGAAAAAATTAGATGGGTGTCCAATCCTTCGGGCGGCTTGACCACCGCGAACCGTGCCGGAGGCAGGACGACGGGCGTGATTTCCTCGCCGATTCCCTCGACCCATGCATTGTGCCCGCCGAGGAAGAAGGGCACGTCGGCGCCCAATTTCAGGCCGATCTGCGCCAGCCGGTACAGGGGCAGGTTCAGGTTCCACAGGCGGTTCAGCGCCAGCAGGCAGGTGGCGGCGTCCGAAGAGCCGCCGCCCATGCCGGCCTGGGCCGGGACATGCTTTGCCACGCCGATGTGGGCGCCCTGGCCGGGTGCTGCGTGCGCCTGCAGCGCCCGCGCTGCGCGCAGGATCAGGTCGTCGTCCGGCAGCTCGGTCGTCAGGTCTTCGCGGGTGAGCTGGCCATCGCGTCGCAGCTCGACGTGCAGCGTGTCGCACCAGTCGATCAACATGAAGACCGATTGCAACAGGTGGTAGCCGTCGTCGCGCCGGCCGGTGATGTGCAGGAACAGGTTGAGCTTGGCCGGTGCGGGGAGGTCGTAGAGGGCCTTCATGACCGCTCGAACACGATGCGCAGGTCCGCCCGGGGGCTCGGGGATTCGCGGGTGGCCTGGAGGCGGCCGTTCGCAAGCTGGCCCAGATCGGGGCGCCAGCCGGGCACGCGCTCGTCGCGCCCTGCCAGCCAGCTGAACAGCGCGCCGACCGGAATCGCTGCGCCGGTGGCGGCTTCGATCAGCGCGTCGACGGAGTCGTAGCGGCGGGTGTCGCTGCCGTTTTTCAGCAGGGCTTCGCCCGGCGCCCAGTGCAATTGGGCCAGGGTGCTGCCGATCGGGGTCGTCAGCGTGAGGTCGCCGGCATCGGGCGAGCCGCGCAGTTCGAAGAGCGCGGAAAAAGTCTGGACCGGTTCGCTGTCGATGCGCAGGGACATGCGGCCGCTCCAGCTGTCCGAGCCCCGCGTTGCGGAGGAGCCACCCGTCAACTGGGCGCAGCCTGCTATCAAAAGAAGAGTCGCCCCAGCCGCCGTCAGCAAGGCGCGGCGACCCCCTTCGGGAAACACCGCGGAACCGGCTTCGCCGGGCCGCTGGTGTTGCCCTCGGTAGGGGGTGGGCGTTGCGACACGAAGTGCGCGCAGCCTGGAGGCGAGCCTCATCACGGCTTGACCCGCAGGCGCTTGAGCGTTTCCTGCAGGGTCTCGTTCTCGGCGTCGCTCAGCAGCGCTTCTTTCCATATCGTGACTGCGCGATCCTTCTGGCCGACGGTCCACAGCACTTCACCGAAATGCGCGCCGATCTCGGGATCGGGCCGGGTCTTGTAGGCGGCCTCGAGGATGCGGATCGCTTCGGCCGTGTTGCCGAGCCGGAATTCGACCCAGCCCAGGCTGTCGGCAATGAACGGATCTTCCGGCGCCAATTGCACCGCTTTCTGGATCAGCGTGCGGGCTTCGTCGAGCCGGATCTTGCGTTCGGCGAACGAGTAGCCCAGCGCGTTGTACGCATTCTGGCTCTCGGGCTTCAGCTGGATCAGCCGGCGCAACAGGCGCTCCATGTCGTCGAGACGGTTCAGCTTCTCGGCCACCATCGCCTGGTCATAGACCAGGTCGCTGTCATCGGGCGCGGCCGCGGAGGCCTGGGCCAGCATGTCGAAGGCGGCCTGGTATTGCTTGGCGTCGCGCAGCAGCTGCACTTCGGCGAGGAATTTCTGCTTCTTGTCCTCGGGCGTGCGCTCCGGCAGGCTGCGGATGACTTCGCGTGCCTGGGGCAGCTTGCCCTGGCGCGCCAGCAAGCCCGCGCGGCGGGTTTGCGCGACGATCAACTCGTCAGTGCTGTCGATGCGCGCCAGCCAGCGTTCCGCGCCAGTGAAGTCCTTGCGCCGTTCCGAAAGCTGCGAGAGGGCGAGATAAGCCTGCGTCACCCCGCGCTTGCGATCGGCCGGGTCGACATCCTTGTCCTTGTCTTTGCCCTGACCCGAGGCGAGTTCGACGTAACGCTTGAGCGAGGTCTCGGCCGCCGCGTCCTGCTTGGCCTGCATCTGCAGGCTGCCCAGCAGCAGCCAGGGTTCCGCCAGTTCGGGGCGTGACGTCGTGAGTGTCTGCAGTTGTGTGGCGGCATCGGCATAGCGCCGGTTCTCGACCAGCACGCGCGCATAGGCGATGCGCAGGTCGGGCGCGGCCTTGGTGTTGCTCGCGAGGTAGCGCGTCACGATCGGCTCGGCCAGCGGCTGGCCGGGATCGATCAGCTCGAGCGCGAGCCCGGCGGGTGCGTCGGAAGCAGGATCGATCTCCTGCCCCTTGCGCGCGGCTTCCAGGGCGCCGGAGTTGTCGCCGGCATTGAGGCGCAGCCGCCCCACGGTGGCCCAGGCCAATCCGCCGGTGGTGGGGCTCTTGAGTTCGTCGACCAAGGCGCGCTCGACCACCGAGGCGGCCAGCTTCTTGTCCGAGGCACGCGAATAGTTGCGCGCAATCACCGCCATGAGCAGCGGGCGTTCGATCTGTGAGGTGGCCGCCACTTCGGCGCGCAATGGCTCGACCGTTTCACCGATGCGGTTCAGCGCGATCAGGATCTGCAGTTCGATGCGCCGGGCGTCGCGCGAATTGGGCAGCGTTTCCTGCCAGGCCCGTGATGCCGCCAGTGCAGCGTCGCCGGAGCGCGACTGCAGTGCGATCTCGACCGCCCGCTGGAACAGCTTGCCGTCGCGCAGCCGCCGGGCGGCATCGAGCACCAGCGCATAGCCGGAGCCGGGATCGCCGGAGCGGGTCGTCAACTCGCCCATCAGGATTTCATAGAACAGATCGGCCGTCAGCGCCGACGCCTGTGCAGCAGGCTCGCTGGCCGCCGGCTTGACGGCGGCGGTCCTGGGCCTCACCGCGGGCCTCGGCGGCGCACTGCGCTCGATGACCGGGGCCGGGCTGCCAGGGGCAGCGGGATCGGAGGTTTGCGCGTGGACTGCGCAAGCCAGCAGCACGAGAGACGCGGCCGCCGCAAGGCGGTGTCGGCGGGGCGATGGAATCATCCAACCATAATAATCGAGGCTTTTGAACGAGCGCCGCGTGGGGCTTCGTCTTCGCCGGAGTTTTACTTTCATGCCTGAGCTACCCGAAGTCGAAGTCACCCGGCGCGGTTTTGCCGACCGCATAGCCGGCGCGCGCGTCGATGCCGTGCGCATCGGCAAGCCGCTGCGCTGGGCCTTGATGGTGATGCCCGGGGCGCTGGTCGGGCGGCATGTGCGCGAGGTGCGGCGCCGTGGCAAGTACCTGCTGATCGACCTCGACCAGGGCCTGCTGCTGTTGCACCTGGGCATGTCGGGCAGCCTGCGTTTCGATGCGGCGCTACCGCCACCGGGCGCGCACGACCACTTCGACCTCGTCACCGACCGCGGCACCCTGCGGCTCAACGACCCGCGCCGCTTCGGCGCCGTGGTCTACGTGGAGGACGAGGCCGCGCCCTGGGCGATCAAGCTGCTTGGCGGCCTGGGCATGGAGCCGCTGGGCGATGCTTTCGACCTCGACGCCTTCCATGCGGGCCTGCGCAAGCGCAAGGCGGCCGTGAAGCAGGTGCTGCTGGCGGGCGATGTGGTCGTGGGCGTCGGCAATATCTATGCATCCGAAGCGCTGTTTCAGGCCGGCATCCGGCCGACCCTGTCGGCCGCACGCATCAGCCGGCCGCGAGCCGCCAAGCTGCATGCGGCGGTGCGCGAAATACTGGCCAGGGCGGTGGAAAAGGGCGGCAGCACGCTGCGCGATTTCTCGAACGTGGACGGACAGAACGGCTATTTCCAGCTCGAGGCGACCGTTTACGGCCGGGCCGGCGAGCCGTGTCGGGTCTGCGCAACGCCGATCCGACAGCTCCGCCAGGGGCAGCGTTCCACCTACTATTGCCCCAATTGTCAAAAGTAGCGTCGCGCACTTTCCATCGAATGCTCCCGCAAATGAGCGCTCCACGGTTTGCGATGCTATATTTGTAAGCTCTTTCTTACATATTTCCCTTGAGCCGCTCTTTCAACCAACAACTCGATCAGCACGGCGCCTGGCGGAGCAATTTCGCCCGCCGGCTGCAGTGGCTGTCCCGCTGGCTGACCGAGAACGAGCTGCTCGACCAGTCCGTGGCCGAGCGCCTTCGGGGGCTCGAACTGCAGATCCGCACCAGCAAGGTGATGGTTGCGTTCGTGGCCGAGTTCTCGCGTGGCAAGTCGGAGCTGATCAATGCGATCTTCTTTGCCGACTACGGGCGTCGCATCATGCCTGCGAGCGCGGGGCGGACCACGATGTGTCCGACCGAGCTGGGTTATGACGCCGCGATGGCGCCCAAGCTGCGCCTGCTGCCGATCGAAACCCGCCTGGAGCCGCATTCGCTGACCCACTGGCGCGAGAAGCCGACACGCTGGACCGAGATTCCGATCGAGGTGGGCAACGCCGAACAGCTGGCCCAGGCGATGGGCAAGGTGGCCGAAGTCCGATGGGTGAGCAAGGACGAGGCGCGCGCGCTGGGCTTCTGGGACGACGAGACGCCCGACGACAACCCCGTGCAGGACGCCGAGGGCCGCGTCGAAATTCCGCGCTGGCGCCATGCGGTGCTGAACATGCCGCATCCCTTGCTGGAGCAGGGGCTGGTGATTCTCGACACCCCGGGCCTGAACGCGATCGGTGCCGAGCCCGAGTTGACGGTGAGCCTGATTCCGCAGGCACACGCGGTTGTCTTCATCCTGGGCGCCGAAACCGGTGTGACGCGTTCCGACCTGTCGATCTGGCGCGAGCACCTGATCACCGAGGACGATGGTGGCGACACGCGCTTCGTCGTGCTCAACAAGATCGACACGATGTGGGATTCGCTGAGTACGCCCGCACAGATCGAACTGCAGATCGAGCGCCAGCGCGACAGCGCGGCGAGGCTGCTCGAGGTGCCGCTCGCACAGGTGCTGCCGGTTTCCGCACAGAAGGGCCTGCAGGCCAAGATCCAGCACGACGGCCGGCTGCTTGAAGCCAGCCGCCTGCCGGCGCTCGAAACCCTGCTGGGCGAAGGCGTGCTCGGCAAGCGCGAGACCATGCTGCGGCTCGCCGTCGACGCCGGCATGACCGCGCTGCGCGCCGAGGCCGAACGCATCCTGAAGGTGCGCCAGCGCGACCTGTCGGAGCAGGCACTCGAGCTGCAGGGGCTGCGCGGCAAGAATGTTTCGGTGATCCGCCACATGCGTTCGCGCATCGACCAGGAGCATGCCGAGTTCGAGGGCAGCAACACCCGCATCCTGGCGCTGCGCTCGGTGCAGGGCAAGCTGCTGCGCGAGGTGTATGCCGTGCTGGGCCGCACTGCGCTCAAGGCCGACATGGTGCGGCTGTCGACCGCGCTCAAGCGCCCCGGCGTCAAATTCAACGTCCGCAAGGTGTACAGCGAGACTTTCGATTCGCTGCGCAACAACCTGCGCGAAGTGCAGGCGACGACGGCCGAGATCCAGTCGATGCTGCACGCCACCTTCCGCCAGCTCAATGCCGAGCAAGGCTTCACCCTGCAGGCCCCGGCCGAGCCCGATCTGACGGGCTTCGAGCAGGAGTTGAGCCAGATCGAACGCAGTCACATCCACTACCTGGGCGTCGGCAACCTGCTGAAGCTCGCGCAGGCGGATTTCTGCGACAAGCTGGTTCGCGCGCTGGCCAGCCGCCTGCGCCTGGTCAACGAGGCTGCGATGACCGAGGTCGAACGCTGGAGCAAGGGCGCGAGCGCGCAGATCGACGCGCAGCTCAAGGAGCGCCGCCGCAACTTCAGCAAGCGCATCGAGGCGATCGAGCGCATCCAGAATGCCGCGGGCAATCTCGACGAACGGCTGCTCGAGCTCGCCGCGCAGGAGAGCAACCTGGCCGAGCTGCATCTCCGCCTGCGCGAATTCACTTCACTGATCACGCAGCAAGGAAAGTCGCCGGCCATGGCCACCGTCAGCGAGCTGCGTGCGGCCTGAGCGTTCCGTTTCCGGAGCTGCAGCGGGTTCGCAGAGGCCGCCGGATCTCGCCGCGCAGATCGTGAGCTGGCAGCGCAGCCACGGGCGCAGCGAGCTGCCGTGGCAGAACACCCGCGATCCGTACCGTGTCTGGCTGTCGGAGGTGATGCTCCAGCAGACGCAGGTGTCGACGGTGCTCGGCTACTTCGCGCGCTTTCTCGACCGCTTTCCGGATGTGAAGGCGCTTGCCGCCGGTACCGAAGACGAGGTGTTCGGGCTCTGGAGCGGGYTGGGCTACTACAGCCGCGCGCGCAACATGCATCGCTGCGCGCAGGAGGTCGTCGAGCGATTCGGCGGCGAGTTTCCGCACACTGCCGCCGAGCTCATGACCTTGCCCGGTATCGGCCGCTCCACCGGCGCAGCGATTGCGGCCTTCTGCTTTGGCGAGCGGGTGGCGATTCTCGATGGCAACGTGAAGCGCGTATTGACGCGCGTGCTTGGCTTCGGCGGCGATCTGTCTTCATCGGCGCAGGAGCGTGCGCTATGGGACCGGGCAACGCAGTTGCTTCCGCCTGCCGATCAACGCGAAGCCATCGCGAGCTACACGCAAGGGCTGATGGACCTCGGCGCCACGGTCTGCCTGCCGCGCAAGCCGAGCTGCATGATCTGCCCGGTGAACAAGACCTGCGTGGGCTTGCGCGAGGGCGCGCCGGAGCGCTATCCCGTCAAGACCCGCAAGCTGAAGCGCAGCGCGCAGTCGCTCTGGGTGCTGCTCGCGCGCGATGCGCAGGGCCGCGTCTGGCTGGAGAAGCGGCCGGCGAAAGGCATCTGGGCCGGGCTCCATTGCCTGCCGGTGTTCGACAGCCGAGAAGACCTGCTCGCAGCATTGCCGCCGGCTGCGCAGCACGGCGCGCAAGACCTCCCGCCCTTCGTGCATGTGTTGACACACAAGGACCTGCACCTGCATCCGGTGCTGCTCGAAGGCGTACAGCCCCGGGGCGACGCCGCGCGCTGGGTCGATACCGAAGAGTGGCGCCGGCTGGGACTGCCCGCGCCGGTGCGCAAGCTGCTGGAGAGCCGCAGCAGCGCGGCTCAGCCTTAGCTCGCGTCGAGCTCGCGGTGCCGCTTCAGGGCGCCCCAGCGGGCCCCGAAGGTGTGTGCCAACTGCTCGACCAGGAACACCGAGCGGTGCTGTCCGCCGGTGCAGCCGATCGCCACCGTGACGTAGCTGCGATGGTCGCGTGCCAGCGCGTCGAGCCAATGCGAAAGAAACTGCGCGATGTCGTCGTACATGCGCGCCACGTCCTCGTGCGCGCGCAGCCACTCGATCACCGGCGTGTCGCGGCCGGTGAGGGGGCGCAGCGCAGGCACATAGTGCGGGTTGGGCAGCATGCGCACGTCGAACACGTAGTCCGCGTCGAGCGGCACGCCGCGCTTGAAGGCGAACGACTCGAACACCAGCGTGAGCGCGCTCTGCGGCGCGGAAATCAGCGCCTTGATGTAGCTCTGCAGCTGCGCAGGACGGATGAGGCTGGTGTCGATCACGTCGGCGCCGTCGCGCAGATCGGCCAGCAGCTCGCGCTCCAGCTCGATGGCCTGCACGAGCACGCGCTGCTGCTCCGGAATATCGGTGCGGCCTTCCTGGCGCGAGAGCGGATGGCGCCGGCGGGTTTCCGAGTAGCGGCGCAGCAGGGCATCGGTGGTCGCATCGAGGAACAGCGAGCGCAGCGATACGCCGTCGCGGCGCAGCGCTTCGAGCTGTTGCGGAACGATCGGCAGCGAGACGCCGCTGCGCACATCCATCGCGATGGCCACGTGCGTCGCCTGCTGCTCGTGCTGCAGCGCGATGAAGGAGGTCAGCAACTCGGGCGGCAGGTTGTCGACACAGTAGTAGCCCGCGTCTTCCAGCGCGTGCAGCGCCACGGACTTGCCGGAGCCCGACATGCCGGTGATGAGCACCAGGTCGAGGTTCATGGCGCTGTCGCCGAGGCCTGGTGGCCGAGCATTTCGCGGGCATGCGCGAGCGAGGTCTGCGAGACCTTTTCGCCGCCCAGCATGCGGGCGATTTCATTGGCGCGGTTGTCGTCGTCGAGCCGCGAGACACCGCTCTCGGTGCGCGGACCGTCCTTGCCGGCCGTCGTCGTCTGGCGCTTGGCCACCACGAGGTGGTGGTCGGCGCAGGCAGCCACCTGCGGCAGGTGGGTCACGGCGAGCACCTGGCGGTCGCGGCCGAGCTGCTTCATGAGGCGGCCCACCGTCTCGGCGACGGCCCCACCGACGCCGGCATCGACCTCGTCGAAGATCAGCGTCTGGGCGGCACCGAGCTGGCTGGTCGTCACGGCGATGGCCAGCGCGATGCGGGAGAGTTCGCCGCCCGATGCCACCTTGCCGATGGCGCGCGGGGTGCTGCCGGTATGGCCGGCCACGAGGAACGCGATATCTTCAAGGCCCGCGCGGCTGGGCTGCGCCAGCGGCTGCAGTTCGACCTCGAAACGCCCACCCTGCATGCCGAGGCCCTGCATGGCTTGCGTGACGGCCTGGGCGAGGCGCGGAGCGGCCTGCTTGCGGGCCTTGCCGAGTGCCTTGGCCTCTTTCAGGTAGGCCTGCTGCGCGTTTTGTTCGGCGCGTTCCAGGCCTTCGAGATCGCTTTGCGCATCGAGCGCCTGCAGCTCGGCCTGCCAGCCGGCCAGCAGTGCCGGCAGTTCGCCGGGCGTGCGCTTGTAGCGGCGCGCGAGCGACATCCAGAGCCCCATGCGTTCGTCCAGTTCGGCGAGGCTTTGCGGATCGGCCTCGGCATTGCGCAGGTAGCTGTGCAGCGTGTGGGCGGCGTCCGAAGCCTGCGCCACGCAAGAGGCGAGCACTTCGCCCAGCGTGCGGAATTCGGGCTCGATGTGCTCGCAGTTCTGCAGCAGCGTGGCCGCGCGCGTGAGCGCGGAGAGGGCGCCGTTGTCGTCGTCTTCGAGCGCCTGGCTGGCACCTTGTGCCGCATCGATGAGGGCCTGGGCGTTGGAGATGCGCGAGTGGTTGGTCGACAGCTCTTCCCATTCGTCGACGCCGGGAGCGAGCTTGGCGACCTCGGAGATTTGCCACTGCAGCCGCTCGCGTTCGCGCTGCAGCGAGTCTTGCGCCGAGCGTGCGTGCTCGAGGGCGGAGAGCGCCTGCCGCCAGCCTTGCCAGGCGGCGTCGAGCGCATCGGTGCGCACGCCCGCATAGGCGTCGAGCAGGCCGCGCACGGCCTCGGGGCGCGTCAGGCTTTGCCAGGCGTGCTGGCCGTGGATGTCGAGCAGGCGATCGCCGAGTTCGCGCAGCTGCGTGGCGGTGGCCGGGCTGCCGTTGATCCAGCCGCGGCTGCGACCCTGCAGGTCGACGGTGCGGCGCAGCAGCAGGGCATCGCCGGCCTCGAAGCCGCCTTCGTCGAGCCAGGTATCGAGCGCCGGGTCGGCATCGAATTCGGCGCTCACGTCGAGCCGTTCGGCGCCTTCGCGCACCGCGCCGGCGTCGGCGCGGTTGCCGAGCGCCAGTTGCAGCGCGTCGATCAAGATGGATTTGCCCGCGCCGGTTTCACCGGTCAACACCGTGAAGCCGCCGGACAGGTCGAGTTCGAGTGATCGCACGATCACGAAGTCGCGCAGTGCGATGCGTCGCAGCGCCATTTCAGGAGCCTCCTTCGTTCCAATGAAGTTTCTTGCGCAGCGTGTCGAAATAGCTCCAGCCCCGGGGGTGCAGGAAGCGCACCCGGTATTCGGAGCGGCGCACCACCACGCGATCGCCGATCGCGAGCGAGGCGAGTGACTGCATGTCGAAATTGGCGCTGGCGTCGCGCCCGCCCACCAGCTCGATGACGATCTCGTCGGCATCGGGCAGCAGCACGGGGCGGTTCGACAGCGTGTGCGGCGCGATCGGCACCAGCACCCAGCCGGGCACCGCCGGATGAAGCAAAGGCCCGCCAGCGGACAGCGCATACGCGGTCGAGCCCGTGGGCGTGGCGATGATCAGGCCGTCGGCGCGCTGGTTGGCCACGAAATGGCGGCCCACCGAGACGCGCAGTTCGACCATGCCCGAGGTGGCGCCGCGGTTGACCACGACGTCGTTCATGGCGAGCGCGTCGAACACCGAGACGCCGTCGCGCATGACCTGCGCGTGCATCAGGCTGCGGTGGTCTTCCTCGTACTCGCCGGCCAGCATGGGGATCAGCGTGGCCTGGTAGTTGTCCAGCGGAATGTCGGTGACGAAGCCGAGCCGGCCGCGGTTGATGCCGATCAGCGGGATGCCGTAGCAGGCGAGTTGCCGGCCGATGCCGAGCATGGTGCCGTCGCCGCCGACCACCAGGCCGAGGTCGCAGCGCTGGCCGATTTCCTCGACGCTCAGGGCCTCGTAGCGGGCGCTGGGAGCGGGGGGCGCATCATCGGCTTCCTCCACCACAGAACGCTCGACGAAAACCGTGCAGCCCTGCGATTCCAGGAAGGCGCCGATGCCCTCCATCACGCCGTCGCGCGCATCCGCCTGCGCTCTGGCGCCGGAAGCCTGGTATTTGCCGATCAGGGCGACGTGACGGAAGCGGGAAGTCATATCTCACAAATTACAACACTAAAATCTTGCAATGCTGGACGACCGTGCCAAGTTGCTGCTCAAGACGCTCGTTGAGCGCTACATCGCCGACGGGCAACCCGTCGGCTCGCGCACGCTGTCGCGTTCGTCGGGGCTGGACCTGTCGCCGGCGACCATCCGCAATGTCATGTCGGACCTCGAGGCGCTGGGGCTGATCGCAAGCCCGCACACCTCGGCCGGCCGCATCCCGACCCACCGCGGCTATCGCCTGTTTGTCGACACCATGCTGACCGCCGAGCGCGAGCAGATGAGCACGCCGAGCCTGGCGCCCGACCAGCCGCAGAAGGTGATCGCCAACGCGGCCCATATCTTGTCGAACCTGTCGCAGTTCGTCGGCGTCGTGATGGCGCCCCGGCGTGCCTCGGTGTTCAAGCAGATCGAGTTCCTGCGGCTTTCCGACAAGCGGCTGCTGGTGATCATCGTCTCGCCGGACGGTGATGTACAGAACCGGGTGATCTTCCCGGAGGCCGACTATTCGCAGTCGCAACTGGTCGAGGCATCGAACTACATCAACGCGCACTATGCGGGCCTGACGATCGAGCAGGTGCGCGACCGTCTCCAGTCCGAGGTCGAGAAGCTGCGCGGCGAAATTGCCGCGCTGATGCAGGCGGCGGTCCAGGTCAGCTCCGAGGTCCTGACCGAGGCGCAGGAAGACGATGTCGTGATCTCCGGCGAGCGCAACCTGCTTGCGGTGACCGACTTCTCCAGCGACATGGGGCAACTGCGCCGCGCCTTCGAACTCTTCGAGCAGAAGGCCCAGCTGATGCGGTTGCTCGATGTGTCGAGCAAGGCCGAGGGCGTGCGGATCTTCATCGGAGGGGAAAGCCAGGTGGTACCGTTCGAAGAGCTCTCCATTGTCAGCGCCAACTATGAAGTCGACGGACAGGTGGTGGGCACGCTGGGCGTCATCGGGCCGACCCGCATGCCCTATGACCGCATGATCCAGATCGTGGACATCACGTCGCGTCTGGTCAGCAATGCGCTGAGCCACCGCAAGTAGGCTGCGGCGGCGAATAGAATCATGGTCCAGTGGGCCGTTAGCTCAGTTGGTTAGAGCAGCGGACTCATAATCCGTTGGTCGATGGTTCAAGCCCATCACGGCCTACCAACACAGCATTTTCAACTTTCGATCATGCGAGTCCAGAAGGTCGAAAAACGCATGCTATAATTGCAAGCTGTGCGGCTGTAGCTCAGTTGGATAGAGTACTTGGCTACGAACCAAGGGGTCGTGGGTTCAATTCCTGCCAGCCGCACCACTCTCTTAATGGCCTAGAAGGTTGATTCCTTCTAGGCCATTTTCTTTTTCGGCCCGTGCCGCCAGTAGAACCGCACCAGGGGCTGCTTTCACCAGCGGACCTGCATGCCCACGCTGCCGTTGATTCCGCCCTTCGTGCGTGCCCCGCCACTCGACGCCCACAGCTTGCCCAGCTCTCCATACAGGCTCATGTTCTGCGTCAGTTGCAGCGTGGCGCCTGCCGCCACCTCCGTGCTCGTGCCGCCCGTGCGCGTGGCAATGTCCGCATAGGCCGCTGGGCCTGTGAAGCGGGTGATGTCGGTGCCGCTGCTGCTGCGATAGACGTTCACCCGCGCATAGGGCTGCAGCAGGCCGGCACCCGTGGCGATCTCGCCCTTGACCCGAACGCCGGCGCGCACCAGCCAGCCGTTGCGGCTTTTCTGTTGCACCAGGGCGCCGGCGATGGCGGTGTTGTCCAGGCTCACGCGTTGGTGCACCAGTTGCAGTTGAGGCTCGATGGTCCAGCTCGGCGCGATGCGAAAGGCCTGGCCCACCTCGACGGAGGCCAGCAGGCTGTCGCCCTTGCCCTCACCGGCAAGGCTCAGGGCCGGCGCAGCGGTGTAGCGGTGGCGCCCGGCCTGCAGCACGCCGTCCAGGTACAGGCCGCTGCCGTCCTTCCAGGTGGCGTAGGCGCCCAGGTACTGGCTTCGGAGGTCGTTGGAGCCGGCCGCGTAGTTCAGTGCACCGCGGGCGAAGCCGGTCACGCGCATGTCGCCCTTGAGCTCGCCGACGTAGATGCCGGCGCGCCAGTGAGGGTCGGCCCACAGGTCGGCACCGGCCTGGAAGCCCCTGAGGCGTCCCTCGCTGGTGGGGCTGACAGTGCCGGCCTGGCCGATGGTGCGGTCCATGCTGATGACGCGGCCCCAGACGTGGCGATAGCCTTGTTCCGGCGTGGCGGTGTTGACGCCGGTCGCGTCGCCGTCGCCCACGCGCTGGTGGAGGTTGCCCAGCATGGCCAGGCTGGCCTGGCGGAACTGCTCGGGCAGCGCCGCGTACAACGGCACTTCGGCGCGGTAGGTGGGCACGGTCACGCCGCCCCCACCGCTGACCGGTGGGGTGACGCCGCCGCTCGGCGGGATGACGGTCGTGCCGGAGCGCAGGTACCAGTTCTCCCCCGCACCGCTGGCGTCGGCCGGGTACAACCGGTATTCATAGGCGCCGGCGTCGACATGGCCGCCCGTCAGGCTGAAGGCGTTCCTCGTGGTCTGGGCGGTGGTGGTGGCCCCGTTCAGGGCGCTGACGATCTCGATGCCGTTGCCGGTGGTCAGCGCGCCCAGGCCACCCAGGTTGACGACCTGTACGTTGGTCGTGCCGCTGGCGACGGCGCTGCCGCCATTGAGGATCAGCCTGTCGCTCACGCTGGCGCTTGCGCCCAGCGCCGTACCCAGGCGCAGCGTCCCGCCGTTGCCCACCCAGGGGCCGTTGACCGTGAGGGTGGTGCCGGGTGTGGCGCCCATCAGCGAGACGATGCCGCTGTTGGCCATGGACGCGATGGCCTGGTTGTGGCCGGCCAGGTCCAGCGTGGCGCCCGAGGCGACCGTGAAGGCGCTGGCGCTGCTGAAGGTGTTGGCCACGCCGGCGCGCAAGGTGCCTACGGCGACGTTGGTGGCGCCGGTGTAGGTATTGGTGCCGCTGAGGGTCAGCACGCCCGTGCCTTCCTTGGTCAGGAAGCCCGGGCCGCTGATGCCGCCCAGGAGGGTTGCGCTGAAGCTGCCGGTGTCGATGACCGGGTCCTGGGTGCCGGTCAGGCGGATGTTGTTCGGCAGGGCGAGGCCGTCGGCCGAGAAGCCCAGCGTGGTGCCGTTGTCCATGGCCAGCTCGCCGGTGCTCAGGGCGTTGTTGCTGCCCACGTTCAGGCGGCCTGCCTTGAGGGTGGTGCCGCCGGTGTAGGTGTTGGCGCCGCTGAGGGTCAAGGTGCCTGCGCCATCTTTCACGAGACCACTGCCGCCCGAGATCGGGCCCGACCAGCCCATGCTGAAGCCGTTGGTGTCGATGGTGCCTGTGCCGCCCAGCAGCAGGGCATTGGCCGGGCTCAGGCCATTGGCTCCGGCGATGATGCTGGCGGTGGCGCCGCTGCCGATGGCAACGGCACCCAGCAGCGACGAACCGGCGTTCAACCTCAGGCTGTTGCTGCCGCCGGTGAATTCCACGGCCGACGCGCGTGTGACGCCGTCGCCGCCAAGCCCCCCGGAGATGGTGCCGCTGTTGGTGAGGCTCAGGTTGGCGCCCATCACGCCTGCACCACCGGCGCCGTTGGCGCCGCTCGCACCACCGTTGCTGTTGGTTCCGCCGATGCCTCCGGCGCCACCGACGATGGCACCACTGTTGGTGATCGTCGCGCCGGCGCCGGTGGACCAGAGGCCGATACCACCGTCGCCGCCGCCGCCCGGTGCACCGGTGCCACCCACGCCGCCGCCGCCGGTTCCGCCAGCGCCCCCTGCGCCAGCCGTGATCTGGCCGGTGTTGTTCACGGTCACGGCGCTGCCGGCCAACGTGACACCGTGGCCGCCGGCCCCGCCGCCGCCGCCCGAGGCGTTGCTGCGGGCCGGCAACAGCTCGGACCCGCCGACGCCGCCAGCCCCGCCGGCGAGGGTGCCGGAGTTGGTGAACGTGAGGCCGGGCGTCGTGAGGTTCATGAAGAATCCGCCGCCGCCGCTGCCGCCGCCACCGGCCTGCGAGTAGGCGTCGCCGCCCTTGCCGCCCGCACCGCCCGTGGAGGAGCCGGACGCAGCGTAGCTGGACAGCGGGGCGATCAACGTCGACCCGTAACCGCCGGCGCCGCCACCACCGGCGGCCCAAAAGCCGTTTCCACCTGCGCCTCCGCTGCCGCCGGTATAGCTCCCGCTGGAGGCAAACGAGTTGGGAGGAATTGGAAAACCCTGGTACCCCCCTCCGCCCCCGCCGCCATACCCATTTCCATTGTTGAAATCGCCGGTTTGGGATTCGCCCGCACCGCCGTCGGCACCCTGCAGCACGCCCGGGACGACGATGCTGTTGGAGGTTCCGGCCGCACCGCCCGCGCCCGCAGTCGCGCCGCCAAAGGAGCCGGTGCTGGCAGCGGACCCTGCCGTGGCGCCGGCAGCGGTCGACGACCCGCCGTCACCCCCTTGCGCATTGACGGAGGCGTCGTTGAACCCGCCAGCGCCACCGCTGCCATTGCTGCCGCCGGCGCCCGCGTGCAGTGACGGGTCGCCGACAGGCTGGCCGCCTGCGCCGCCAGCGGGCAACGCCGGTCCGGCTCCCAAAAGCAGCACCGCCATGGCGATGACCCGCAGGTCGCTCCTCACGGCCGCGCGGCCGCTGCCCACGCTGGCCGATCGCGCATGGCCACGGGCGATTTCAGGTGCCGCCACCCAGGCGCCGAGCGTCGGGTTCCACAGGGTCCGGAATTTCTTGTTCATTGCATGCCCTCGCTTTCAATCTTTGAGCAAACAATGTAAGTACGCGTACAAGGCAGCGACATGCCTGAAACTGGGTAACCTGGAAGCGGCAAACCTGCCGGCGGCCGGTTCTCGCAGCTCCGCCCAAATGCAATTCGCGAGGCGGGTTGCGTGCGGCCGCTTCCTCGCAATGCAAGGACCGAAACAGATTCGCCGCGGAGCCTTTGAGGCTTGGCGAGAACAACTTGCATTGACGGGCGCTGCCCGATGCATGAGATCTCTCGATATGCATCTAAACGTAATCAATGTTTCTCATGCGTGCAAAGCAATCCATCGAGGAGCGGACAGGTGAGCAGGTGTCTGGGCGCTAAAGTCCGCCCAAGTCCAACGACGCAAAGCGACCATGAACATTCGAACGACGCGGCTTGCATGCCAACTGCTCTTGCTGTTCTCAGTAGCGAACCCGGTGTCGGCAGGGACCATCGCATGCGTGCCGAGCCCAGGTGGCGGGGCTGGCCCATTCAACTGGATTCGCAGGATCGCAATCGATGAACACTCGCGGACTGTCAACATGGACGTCGTGCGCTCCAGAACGAAGGACACGGAAACCATGGGCAAGATGCGCGCCGAACTGGTGAGCATGGACGGGACCTCGTCCGGTGAGCCGATCTATGTCTTCAACGCCATTCCATTGGCAGGAGATGAAGTCACGAGCCTCTTCAGACTGTTCAAGTCGGGCGAGTGGCACTTGATCAAGGCGGAGGTGGTTTTCGTGAACAAGGTACCCGCTTTGCGAGGCATCGCGCCGGGCGTGGTCTTCGACTGCAAGCGCTCGGATCTGGGGTGATGCCCTGTGCAACGCATGAAATCGGCACAATGCTGACATGCCAAACATTGCATCCATCCTGAAGGCCGAAATTTCACGCGTGGCTCGTAAAGAGGTTCGCGCGGAAATCGAATCGCTCAAGAAGACGTCCGCGCTCCACCGCTCCTCGATCGCCGCATTGCGCCGGCAGGTGGGCGCGTTGGAAAAGGAACTGCGGCGTGCCAGCCAGGGCTCCTCGCGCCGCGCTCGCGCCGATGAGCCTGATGAGGCGGGCGAGTCCGGCCCCAAGCGGCGATTCAGCGCAACCCGCCTGGCTGCGCATCGCGCCAAGCTGGGACTCTCTGCAGCAATCTACGGGAAGCTCGTGGGCGTGTCCGGTCAGACGATCTACCACTGGGAACAAGGCAAGGCTCGCCCCCGAGCGGCGCAGCTCGAGAGTCTCGCCTCCGTGCGCGATCTGGGCCGACGCGAAGTGGCCGAATTGCTGGAAGCCAACTAGCCTGCATCATTGCCTGCGATACGGTCAGGCAAAAAGAAGCCCGCGCGATGGCGGGCTGAATAGCCCCGTACTTGCATAGGGGCCGGAGGGAGGAGCCCGCCTGGAGGTTGGCGGGCAGGTCGATCATGACCATGGAATTGGGAGGCTTTGAGGAGACGCATTCAACTGCTGCGGAACAGTTGTGCACGTCTCGCAACCCAGTCAATCAGTGGGGTCGGTCTTGCGATCGGCAAGCCTTGCCGTGGACCGCGCGCGCCCTTGGCCTTCGGTTTCTGCGCGAAAACCCCGGTTGACCCATCAGCCTTTTCGTTCGTGATGAGTGGCGCCATGCGAGACCTATTTCACATTTGAGAAAGCGGGTTTGCATCAAACGGTTCGAGCTGTCGTCCACGGCGCGCACCCATGAGTTGTCTTCTGCAGATTGCGCTCGGTCATTCATCGGCCAGAGCTGTCAATCCAAATCCGAACCACTGAAAGGGAAGACTATGAAAGCCAAACTGATCTCGCTCGCCATCGTTGCCGCACTTGCGGCGGGCTGTGCAACCGAGCAAGGAACCCATACGGCCGTTGGCACCGGTGCAGGTGCGGCGGTGGGGGCAGGCGTGGGCAATCTCATCGGTCACGACAAGAAGAGCACCGCAATCGGTGCCGCGGTCGGCGCTGCAGTCGGTGCTGGCGTGGGCTACAACTGGACCAACATTCGCAATAAGCTCTCCGGCCAGACGGCCGGCACGGGCACGCAGATCGTCGATCAGCCAGACGGCTCGCTGAAGCTCAACATCCCCAGCCAGGTGACGTTCGACACCGACAGCGCCACCATCAAGTCCTCGTTTCGCGGTGTGCTCGACGGCGTCACCCAGACCATCTCGCAGGAGCCCGGGATCAATGCCCGCGTGGTGGGCCACACGGACAGCACCGGCAATCCGGATCACAACATGACGCTGTCGCAGCGCCGCGCCCAAAGTGTCCAGGCTTACCTGGGCGACCGTGGTGTGGCGAGAGCGCGTTTGAGTGCCGAAGGACGAGGCGAGACCCAGCCGGTGGCAAGCAATGCAACCGAAGAAGGCCGTTCGCAGAATCGCCGCGTCGAGATCTATCTGAAGCCGATCTCCCAGTAGGCGCGTTGCGGGCTTCTGCGTTGCGCCGTTCYCGGGCGGTGCTGCGGCCCGTGCAGAGTTCAGTGCGCCAGCAGAACCCTTCTCGTTGAAAATCGGATCGATTGCGGCAAACTCTCGGCTCACAGGGGCTTGCAGAGAGAGCGGCCGGCATTTCATATCCGAAGGGTTCTCGTTGAACAAGGCATTCACCAAGGAAACCGATACCGACGCGGACGACGACGGCGCCGAAGGCGCTGCGCCTGCGTTGCCTGCCGGCAGCAAGAACTACATCACGCCGGAAGGTTACGCGCGGCTGCGCGATGAACTGCTCCAGTTGATGGACGAGGAGCGCCCGAAGGTCGTCGAGGCCGTGCACTGGGCCGCCAAGAACGGCGACCGTTCCGAGAACGGCGACTACCTGTACGGCAAGAAGCGCCTGCGCGAGATCGACCGGCGCATCCGCTTTCTCACCAAGCGACTCGAAATCGCGGAAGTGACGGATCCCTCGGTGCACCATGGCCGCGACCAGGTCTTTTTCGGCGCCACGGTTCGCTATGCCGACGAGACCGGCGACGAACGCAGCATCACCATCCTCGGCATCGACGAGGCGGACAGCGCCCAGTCGCAGGTCAGCTGGATCTCCCCGATCGCGCGGGCCTTGCTCAAGTCACGCGAAGGCGATGTGGTGAAGCTGGTGACGCCGGGCGGGGCGCATGAGGTCGAGATACTGTCGGTGAGCTATCCGGCACCGCGTCCGGCTGCGGACTGACGCAACGAACGCAGCCGGTTCTTCTTCAGGGCGCGGGAACTGTCCGCGCAGCCGTCAGCACCGAGGCTGTCCGGCGTGCTGCGCGCAGCACGGCGTCGAGGTGCGTGCGGTCGCGCACGGCGATCACGAAACGCAGGTCGGTCGAATCCTGCGGGGTTTCGTCGGCCATTTCCACATGCGTGATGTCGGCTTCCGCATCGGCCAGCGTGGCGGCGACACGCGCCAGCACGCCCTTGTCGTTGCGCACGGTGATCACGACACCGGTCTCGAACGCGCGCGTCGGCTCGTCCGCCCATTCGACCGCGAAGAAGCGCTCGCTGTCCTTGTGGCGCAATCGCTGGCCGACGCCGCAATCCTCGGTGTGCACCACCAGGCCTTCGCCGTGTCCGAGATACCCGACGATCTGGTCGCCGGGAATAGGCCGGCAGCACAGCGCAAAGCGAACCGACGAGTTCTCGCTGCCGTCGAGCGTCACCGCGCCCTGCGACACGGTTTCGTGCGAGATGAAGCGCTCGCGGCTCAGCAGCAGGGCATCGGGCCGCTCGCCCAGCTCGGCCAGCAGCGCCATGAGCCGCTTGGCGACGATGCTCGCGATGCGCTTGCCCAGGCCGATGTCGGTCAGCAATTCGGAACGGTTGCGGTTGCCGGTGAAGCGCAGCAGCTTTTCCCACATCGCCTGGTGCTCTTCATCCTCCTCGGGCAGCTTGCCGAGGCCTTCGGCGCGCAGCGCCTGTGCCAGCAGCTTCTCGCCCAGACCTTCGGATTCGGCATGCGCCAGGGTCTTCAGGTAGTGGCGGATCTTGGAGCGTGCCCGGCCGGTTCGAACGAAGCCGAGCCAGGCGGGGTTGGGGGTCGACACCGGTGCGGTGATGACCTCGACCACGTCGCCATTCTTGAGCTCGGTGCGCAGCGGCACCTGGTCGCCGTTGATGCGCGCGGCCGAGGTGTGATCGCCGATGTTGCTGTGGATGGCGTAGGCGAAGTCGACCACCGTGGCGCCGCGGGGCAGCGCCATGATCTGGCTCTTCGGCGTGAAGACGTAGACCGCGTCGGGGAACAGGTCGACCTTGACGTGGTCCCAGAACTCGGCGGCATCGCGCGTCTCGTCCTGGATGTCGAGCAGCGACTGCAGCCACTTGGTGCCCAGCCTGTCGTTGCTCGCCGCGTTCGGCTCGGCCGCCTTGTAGAGCCAGTGCGCCGCCACGCCGGATTCGGCCACGACGTGCATGGCCTCGGTACGCAACTGGAATTCGACGCTCACGCCGGCCGGCCCCACCAGCGTGGTGTGCAGCGACTGGTAGCCGTTGAGCTTGGAGATCGCGATGTGGTCCTTGAACTTGCCGGGCAGCGGCTTGTACATCTGGTGAAGGATGCCAAGGCCGGTGTAGCAGGCGATCACGTTCGGCACGATCAGGCGGAAGCCGTAGATGTCGGTCACCTGGGCGAAGCTCAGGTGTTTTTCCTCCATCTTGCGGTAGATGGAATAGAGCGTCTTTTCGCGTCCTGCGATCCGCAGCGTCATGTTGGCGGTTGCAAAGGCGGATTCGACTTCGCGCTGCACTTTCTGGATCAGGTCGCGGCGGCGTCCGCGCGCCTTGGCCACGGCCTTGGACAGGGTGGCGTAGCGCCAGGGCTTGAGGTGCCGGAACGACAGCTCCTGCAGTTCGCGATAAGTCTGGTTCAGGCCGAGCCGGTGCGCGATGGGCGCATAGATTTCGAGCGTTTCGCGAGAAATGCGGGCCCATTTTTCACGCGGCGCATCGGCCAGCGTGCGCATGTTGTGCGTGCGGTCGGCCAGCTTGACCAGGATGACGCGCACATCGCGCGCCATGGCCAGCAGCATCTTGCGGAACGATTCGGCCTGGTTTTCTTCGCGGGTATTGAACTGCAGCTTGTCGAGCTTGGTCAGCCCGTCGACCAGTTCGGCGACCGGGGCGCCGAAGCGCTCGATCAGCTCGGGCTTGGTCACGCCGCAGTCTTCGATGGCATCGTGCAGCAGGGCTGCCATCAGCGCCTGGGCATCGAGCTTCCATTCGGCGCACTGCGCCGCCACGGCGATGGGGTGGGTGATGTACGGCTCGCCGCTGTTGCGCAACTGGCCCAGATGGGCCTCGTCGGCAAAACGGTAGGCGCGGCGTACCAGCTCGGTGTCTTCGGGGCTCAGGTAGTCGAGGCGCGCCGTCAATGCGGCAAAGCTTGCGGCAGCCGCGTTCAGCGCCGCCGGACTCGGCTTCGGCGTGCCCGAGGGGGCATGGGACTGATGTTTGGCAACCGCGCTCATGGCTACCACTTTAGCGTGACCGCTCTATGGGCGCGTCCAGACGTAAAAAAAGCACCGTTTTGCGGTGCCTTTTCGTTGCAGGGCTGCGTCAGATCAGCCCGGCACCTTCTTGAGCATTTCGATCCCGATCTTGCCTTCGGCGATTTCGCGCAGGGCGGTCACGGCGGGCTTGTTCTTGCTCTCGATCTTGGGCGCGTGGCCCTGGCTCAGCATGCGCGCACGGTAGGTGGCGGCCAGGACGAGCTGGAAGCGGTTCGGGATCTGAAGCAGACAATCTTCGACGGTGATGCGGGCCATGATGGGTATCTTTCGGTCGGTGAGCAGGAGATCAGGGGATGTTCAATGCGGCGAAAGTGTCGGCACGTGCACGGCGCTGTGCGGAATACCGAAGCCGCTGAGCGTGGACGATCGCCTTGAGATCAAAAAGCGCGCGCTCAAATAACTCGTTGATTATAACGAAATCGAATTCCCCGGCCCGGGCCATCTCTTCGGCGGCGTTTTTCAGGCGCAATTCGATCACCGAGGCGCTGTCTTCGCCGCGCCGCTCGAGCCGCGAGCGCAATTCTTCCCAGCTGGGGGGCAGGATGAAGATCATCACGGCGTTTGCGAAGGTCTTGCGGATCTGGAGCGCGCCCTGGAAGTCGATTTCGAGGATGACGTCGGCCCCCTGGGCGATCCGCTCCTCGATGGCCCTCTTGGAGGTGCCGTACCGGTGGCCGTGCACATGGGCCCATTCCACGAAGCCGTCCGCCGCAATCAGGGCGTCGAACTCGGACGGGGAGGCGAAGAAGTATTCCCGGCCGTGTTTTTCCTGCCCGCGCGGCGACCGCGTGGTGTGGGAGACCGAGGGCTGAACGGCCGAATCGAGCTCCATGAGCGCCTTGACCAGGCTCGATTTGCCGGCCCCGCTGGGGGCGGCAACCACGAAGATATTGCCAGGGTAGTCCATTCTTTCGCCCGTCATTCGATGTTCTGGACCTGTTCGCGCATCTGCTCGATCAGGACCTTCATGTCCACGCCGATGCGCGTGAGCTCCAGGGCTGCCGACTTGGAGCCCAGGGTGTTGGCTTCGCGGTGCAGCTCTTGGATCAGGAAATCGAGCCGCTTGCCGATTTCGCCGCCCTTCTTGAGCAGCCGCTCGATTTCGTCGAGGTGCGAGTTCAGCCGGGTGAGCTCTTCCGCCACGTCGATGCGGATGGCGAAGGCCGTGGCCTCGGTCAGCGCCCGATCCTGGGCCGCTTCGGGCAGGGTGCCGCCGGTGCCCGTGGTCAGGCCCATGGCCTCCTGCCAGCGCTCCAGAAAGCGGTTGCGCTGCTGTTCGACCAGTTGGGGCACCAGCGGGCCGGCCTGCTGCACCAGGGTGCGCAACTGGGCCAGATGCGATTCGAGCATCTTGGCGAGCCGGGCGCCTTCGCGCTGCCGGGCGGACATCAGGGCTTCGAGCGCCTTGCCGGCCACGTCGAGCAGGTCGCTGCCCCAGTCGCCACGCGCGGTGCTGTCGCCGCCGGCGAGCCGCAGCACGTCGGCCACACTCAGGTCGCGGGCGCTCGGGAGCCAGGCCTTGATGCTGTCCTGCACCCCGTTGAGCCGCTGTAGCAGCTTGACGGAAGGCTCGACGACGCCCGCCTGGGCGGTGTTCTCGATGGCGGCACGCACCTCGACCTTGCCGCGTTTGAGCTTGCCCGTGAGCAGCTCGCGCAGCGCGGTCTCATGCTGGCGCAGTTCCTCCGGCAATTTGAAGGTGAGGTCGAGGAAACGGCTGTTGACCGAGCGGATTTCGACCCCGAGTCGGCCTGCGGCGGAAGGCCGTGCTTCGGCTTCGGAGTGGCTGCCTGCGGACCCATTTTGGCCGCTGGCGTAGCCGGTCATGCTGTAAACTGGCATTGCGCCTCACTGTGGTTTTGCTTGCATGCACCGAGGCGTCGGTACAGCGTTCGCTTGCCGCACCATCGCCTTCGGGCGAAACTCCCGGATTATGTCAAAGGTCAAGCCTTCGCCCCTGTTGCCCGATACGGTCATTGGCGGTTACCGCGTTGTTCGCCGGCTTTCTGCAGGTGGTTTTGGCGTTGTCTATCTCGCCATCGACCCCAGCGGGCAGCAGGTGGCCATCAAGGAATACCTGCCTTCTTCGCTGGCCACCCGCGGGCCCGGCGAACTGCATCCGCAGGTACCGCCCGAAAAACTGTCCCTTTACCGACTGGGGCTGAAAAGCTTCTTCGAGGAGGGCCGCTCGCTCGCGCAGATCTCGCACGCCTCGGTGGTCAGCGTGCTCAATTTCTTCCGCGAAAACGAGACCGTCTACATGGTCATGAACTACTTGGAGGGCGCGACCCTGCAGGATTTCGTGGTCACGGCGCGCGATCTGAAGCGGCAGAAGGTGTTCCGCGAATCGACCATCCGCTCGCTGTTCGACGAAATCCTGCGCGGCCTGCGCATCGTCCACCAGTACAAGATGCTGCACCTGGACATCAAGCCCGCCAATATCTTCGTCACCGACGACGACCGCGCCGTGCTGATCGACTTCGGCGCCGCGCGCGAAGTGCTCAGCAAGGAAGGCATCTTCATCCGCCCCATGTACACGCCGGGCTTCGCCGCCCCCGAGATGTACCGGCGCGACTCGTCGATGGGCCCGTGGACCGACATCTACGCCATCGGCGCCTGCATCTACGCCTGCATGCAGGGCTACCCGCCCAACGATGCGCCGCGGCGCATCGAGAAAGACCGGCTCAGCCTCTCGCTGTCGCGCCTGCGCGGCGTGTACTCCGACAACCTCATCGAGGTGGTCGAGTGGTGCATGTCGCTCGATCCGCTCTCGCGCCCGCAGTCGGTCTTTGCGCTGCAGAAGGAACTGAGCCGCGAAGGCGAGCGCCGCTACACCAAGCTCACGGTCGGTGAGAAGGTGCGGCTGTCGATCGACAACATCCGTTCCTTCGACAAGAAGAGCCTGCCTCGCGCAGTCGCCCCCACCACGCGCCCCGCATGACACCATGAAATTCTCAGTCTTCCAGGTCAGCCGCAAGGGCGGACGTCTCAAGAACGAAGACCGCATGGGCTATTGCTACACGCGGGAGTCGGGCCTGTTCGTGCTGGCCGACGGCATGGGTGGCCACCCCGAAGGCGAGGTCGCGGCCCAGTTGGCCCTGCAGACCATCGCCGCGCTGTACCAGCGCGAGGCGCGCCCGACGGTGAAGGACGTCAAGTCTTTCCTGGCCGAATCGGCCATGGCGGCGCACCAGCAGATCATGCGGTACGCGAGCCACAAGGCCATGCTCGACACGCCGCGCACCACCGTCGTTGCGGCCCTGCTCCAGGGCACGACCGCCACCTGGATGCACTGCGGCGATTCGCGCCTGTACGTCGTGCGCGACGGCCGCCTGCTGACCCGCACGCGCGACCATTCGCACGCCGAACGCCCGAAGCCCCATGGCTCGGACATGCCGGTCAACCGCAACCTGCTGCTGACCTGCCTCGGCTCGCCGACCACGCCGCTGTTCGACATCTCGCCGCCGCTGCAGCTGCAACGCGGCGACCGCATCATGCTGTGCTCCGACGGCGTGTGGGGCGTGCTCGACGATGCGTTGATCGTCCACACGCTCTCCTCCGACAAGCCGGTGTCCGATGCGGCTCCCGACCTTGCCGAGATGGCGCTGCGCAAGGGCGGCGCCCACAGCGACAACGTGACCCTGATCGCGCTCGAGTGGGAGATGTCAGAAACCACGGGCGAGGACCGCGGCATTTCCACCGAAACCATCGACGACGGCGTGTTCGCCTCGACCATCCAGGCCGGCATGCCGTCGGACAACGAGATCGACGACATGGACGAAGACGCCATCGAGCGCTCCATTGCCGAGATCAACGAAGCCATCCGCCGCTCTGCTGCTCGAAAGACCTGAGCGCGTCGTTCCCTTTTTCTTTTTCGAGCTTCCAACAATGACTGCTTTCACACGAAGCGGCGGCCGTGCCGCCGACCAGCTGCGCCCGGTGCGCATCACCCGCGGCTTCACCATCCATGCCGAGGGCTCGGTGCTGATCGAGTTCGGCCAGACGCGCGTGCTGTGCACCGCCTCGGTCGAAGAGAAGGTGCCGCCGCACAAGAAGGGCAGCGGCGAAGGCTGGGTGACGGCCGAATACGGCATGCTGCCGCGCGCCACCCACACCCGCAGCAGCCGTGAGGCCGCCAAGGGCAAGCAGACCGGCCGCACGCAGGAAATCCAGCGCCTCATCGGCCGCTCGATGCGCGCCGTGTTCGACCTGGCCGCCCTGGGCGAACGCACCATCCACCTCGACTGCGACGTGCTGCAGGCCGACGGCGGCACCCGCACCGCCGCCATCACCGGCGCCTTCGTTGCCGCGCAGGACGCGGTCAACAAGCTGCTGGCCGCCGGCACCCTGGCCGCGTCGCCGATCAAGGGCCATGTGGCCGCCATCTCGGTGGGCATCGTCGGCGGCACGCCGCTGCTCGACCTCGAGTACACCGAAGACTCCGCCTGCGACACCGACATGAACGTCGTCATGACCGGCGCCGGCCACTTCGTCGAAGTGCAGGGCACGGCCGAAGGCGTGGCGTTCACGCGCGAAGAGATGAACCTGCTGCTCGGCCTTGCCGAAAAGGGCATCGGCGAACTCGTGACCCTGCAAGAGCAGGCGATGCTATCGAACTAATAGCTACCGACGCCCGTCGAGTGGGCGTCACAGCCCATCTGACTCATTCATGAAACTGGTCCTGGCCTCCAACAACGCCGGCAAGCTCGCCGAACTCCAGCAACTGTTCGCGGAGCTGGCCGTCACCCTGGTGCCGCAGTCGGCGCTGGGGGTGGGGGAGGCTGAAGAACCTTTCCGCACTTTCGTCGAGAACGCGCTCGCCAAGGCGCGCCACGCCAGCGCCGCCACCGGCCTGCCCGCGATGGCCGACGACGCGGGCCTGTGCGTCGATGCCTTCGGCGGCCTGCCGGGCGTCGACACCGCGTTCTATGCCACGCAGTTCGGCTACCCCAAGGGCGATGCCAACAACGTCAAGGCGCTGCTCGAGCAGCTCGACGGCGTGGTCAACCGGCGCGCCGCGCTGGTCAGCACGCTGGTCGCGCTGCGCAGCCACGACGACCCCGAGCCGCTCATTGCCGTCGGCCGCGTGGTCGGCGAGATTGCGCCTGCGCCGGTCGGCGACAACGGCTTCGGTTTCGACCCCGTGATGTACCTGCCCGACTTCGGCAAGACCTTTGCCCAGCTGCCGCCCGAGGTCAAGAACGCCAACAGCCACCGCGGACGTGCCGCGCGGGCCATGCTGGCGTTGATGCGCGAGCGCTGGCTGTAACGCATGGCCACCACTGTCGTCCCGATCCAGCCGGCGCAGCCCGTCGGCGCGCCCCACGCCAACGATGTGCTGCACTGGATGCGGCCCGGCCCGCTGCAGCTGGCGGCGCTGCCTCCGCTCTCGCTCTACATCCACCTGCCGTGGTGCCTGCGCAAGTGCCCGTACTGCGACTTCAACTCGCACGAATGGCGCGCCACGAGTGCGGCCGATGCAGAAGGCATTCCCGAGACCGCCTACCTCGATGCGCTCGTGGCCGATCTGGACGCCGCGCTGCCGCTGGTCTGGGGCCGCACCGTTCACACGATCTTCATCGGCGGGGGCACGCCCAGCCTGTTTTCGCCCCAGGCCATCGACCGCCTGCTGGGCGATGTGCGCGCGCGCCTCAAGCTCGCGCCCGATTGCGAAATATCCCTCGAAGCTAACCCCGGCACCTTCGAGCGCAACCGCTTCCGCGCCTACCGCTCGGCCGGCGTCACGCGCCTGTCGGTGGGCGTGCAGAGCTTCAACGACGAGCACCTGACGGCACTGGGCCGCGTGCACGACCGCGCTCAGGCCATTGCCGCGGTGGAGGAGGCCGCGAGCGCCTTCGACACCTTCAACCTCGACCTGATGTATGCGCTGCCGGGCCAGACGCTCGAGCACCTCGAGGCCGACCTGTCGCAGGCACTGGCGCTCGCGCCGCCGCACATCTCGGTCTATCACCTCACCATCGAGCCCAACACCTGGTTCGCGAAGTTCCCGCCGACACTGCCCGAGGACGACATCGCCTACGCGATGCTCGACCGCATCACCGAGCGAACGGCTGCCAGCGGCATGTCGCGCTACGAGGTGTCGGCTTATGCGCGCGACGGCCACGCCTGCGCGCACAACCTCAACTACTGGCAGTTCGGCGACTACCTCGGCATTGGCGCGGGTGCGCACAGCAAGCTGAGCTTTGCGCACCGCATCGTGCGGCAGGTGCGCTTTCGCGAGCCGCGCCTGTACATGGACAACGCGCGCGCCGGTGCGGCCGTGTCGCAGAGCGACGAAGTGGCGCTGGCCGATCTGCCCTTCGAGTTCATGCTCAATGCACTGCGGTTGAAGGCGGGGTTCACGCTGCCGCAGTTCAGCGAACGCACCGGGCTCGCGATGACGTCCATCCAGCGCGGTCTCGAAGAAGCCGAGCGCAAGGGGCTCGTGGCGCGCGACCTGTTTCGGGTGTGGCCGACCGAGCGTGGGCTGGACTTTTTGAGCGACCTGCAGACGCTGTTCCTGCCCGATGAGAATTGAAGCGCCGCCGTCGGCATAAAATCGACGGTTCCGGAGAGTTGGGTGAGTGGTTTAAACCAGCAGTCTTGAAAACTGCCGACGGGCAACCGTCCGTGAGTTCGAATCTCACACTCTCCGCCACTTGAGCGTTCCGCAACGGCCCGCTAAGTCTCAAAATCCCCCGCTTTCATTGGAGAAACACTGGAAATTCAGTTCCGGAAGGTTCCACTGTTGATCAAATGAGCGTGGAAATCCACAGCCTATGGCCGTGCCTACGCCAACTCCGACGATCGTTGTGCGGCCTTGCCCGTTTGGAATCACTTCTACAACTGGCACCGGCCACATCACGGTATCGCCTGCCAGCCGCCTATGTCCCGAATCGCGAAGTCACGAAAGAACTTCTTGACTCTTCACACCTAGTCACTGCGAATGACATTTGCCAGCCTGGTTACCAGCAGGGGCATGGCATCAACGGGCACTTGGGCGTAGCCCAACAGGAACCCGCGCCAGGGCTGCGCACGCGAGCCCACCGCATGCAGACTCAGTGCCGGCGCCAGGATGCCGATCTTCAATAACCGAGCACTCATGCCCACGTCGTCCTGTTTTTCGTCGTGCAAGCGCAAGGCCAGATGCATGCCGGCGGAGCTGCCGTACACCGTCGCCAAATCACCTAACTGCAATTCCAGCTCTGCGACCAGCGCGTCACGACGCTGGCGGTAGAGGCGGCGCATCCGTCGCAAATGAAGGCTGAATTGACCGCCATGGATAAATTCCGCCAGCGCCAGCTGGTCGGCCGTGCGGCCACGGGGAACGGCTCGCTGCAGCAGATCCGCCAGCGATGGCGCCAATGCCGCCGGTACGACCATGAAGCCGATGCGCAGACCCGGAAAAAGGGTCTTGCTGAATGTGCCCAGGTAAATCACGGGTGCATCTGCAGCCAACCCTTGCATGCACGACAACGGTGGCCCTTCATGGCGGAATTCGCTGTCGTAGTCATCTTCGATGATCAGTGCTGCGGCGCGCCGAGCTTCCTTGATGAGGGCAAGGCGCCGCTCCAGACTCAGCACACTTCCGATCGGATACTGGTGTGATGGCGTGACATAGATCAGCTTGGGCCTGTGGCGCCGCCAATCGGCAGGCGTGGGGGCGATGCCCCCGGCGTCCACCACGATGCCGATCGGCCTGAGTTCTGCTGCGCGAAATGCCGTCATCGCCCCCTGATAGCCCGGGTTCTCTATCCAGACCTTGTCGCCTGCGTCGGCGAAAGCACGGGCACACAGGTCAAGACTGCTCTGAGTGCCATCCGTGATGAATACCTGACCGCTCTCGACGATGGCCCCGCGCGCAACCCGCAGGTGCTCGGCGATGGCTGCGCGCAGCGATGGCTCCCCAGCAGGATCGGCATAGTTGAGCTGCGCGGGCTTCAAGGAGCGCCATGCCCTGTCCAGCAGACGCCTCCATAGAGTCACGGGGAAATCGCCGAGCGAGGGGACACCAGGTGCAAACGCCGCCGACATCTCCGAGTCCGGCAAGGCCGGGGAATTTTCCGCACGTCGCGACAGACCGGTGCGCCGAGAGGAACTGGTGCGAAGGGGCTTCATGGGTGTCTGCAACCCGGCGAGCGGGGCCACCACGCTGCCGTGCCGGTTGGCAAGGATGAAACCTTCCGTGGTCAGTTGGTCGTACGCGTACAGCACCGTGTTGCGTGCGATCTTCAACTCGACGGCCAGCGTGCGACTGGCCGGCAAGCGGGTTCCGGCGCTCAGAGTTCCATTGCGGATGGCTTGGCGCAGGCATTCGTGCAATTGGCGCTGTTGCGACCAGGCCGCGTGGTGTGGTTCTTGCCGGGCTGTCGAAAGCAAAAGCTGGAAGTCCATTCCGTGGCTCCAAAAAATAATCCATCGCTGGATCTTATGAAGGAACCATGTTCTGAATAAATTCCGCTTCCGATTTACTTTCAGTGGAAGCAAAGTTCCCGTGAACGACGTCATCGCCAAGCCCCTTTCCGACCGTACCCGCGTGCGCCGCATTGCGGAACTCGCGCACTACGACCGGACCACCCTGCACGCCATCATCGATGCCGCCTACATGTGCCACGTGGCGTTTTCAGATGACAAGGGCACCCACTGCATTCCCACCGCGTGCTGGCGACAGCGTGAACACCTCTACATCCATGGCTCCAACGGCGGGCGCTTGATCAAGCTGCTGCAAAAGGGCGTTCAGGCCTGTGTCGCCATCACCCACCTGGATGGCCTGGTGCTGGCCCGCTCGGCGTTCAACCATTCCATGAACTACCGCTCGGCCATGGTGTACGGCTGTTTTGAGCGGGTAGAAGACAAGGACGGTGCCCTTGCCATCTTCATGGAGCACATCGCGACAGGGCGCCAGGCTGAAATTCGAGCCGGCAGCAACAAGGAGTTCGCGGCCACCACCGTCATGCGGATTGCTCTGGATGAGGCGGCCTGCAAAGTGCGCAGTGGACCGCCGGTGGACGACGAGGCAGACTTGTCGCATCCGGCCTGGGCGGGGGTGTTGCCCCTGATGTTGCGAGCTCTGCCGCCCGTAGTGGACCCGCTCTGCACTGTGGCGCCACCGGACTACGTACAAGAATGGGGCGCAAGTTAGCGCCGTCTAGGGATGGTCTGCAAAACGCGATTTGCGGTCACGGCTGACTGACAAGGTAGTGCGGCTGCAACCTGACGAGTCGATCAAGTAGGCACGGCAAAGATTTGCTGTGCGAGGCGGCCGCTGCGACCGCCCCGCAAGCCCGATCTGGGGCTTGCAGAAGCACTCATCCGCTGACCTCCATCACGACAGCGAGGCTGTAGGCCTTGTAGAGATGGTGGAACCGCAGGATCATGGGTTCGTTATGCTGCGCATGGTCAACCGAGGTCAACCTTCAACAAGATAGCGCTGGAACCAGTCGATCGCAGCCCGAGAGGCTCCATCGAAGTCGCGCTCATACACGTCGAAATGCCCCGCCCCTGGCACGATGCGCAAGGCCTTGGGCTCCAGCGCGCGGGCGTAGGCGGCTAGCGCCAGGTCGGTGGGCGTGACACTGTCGTGTTCTGCCACCTGCATCAGCAACGGGGTCGGGCTGATGCGATCGATGAAGTCCGCCGGGTTGTAGCCACGGGCGGCTTCTACGGACCGAAGGGTGACTTCCGGCACGGCGCCGGGCGCGCGCGCATAGGCGGCGGTGTACCAGTCGACGGCGTCCTGGCTGCGGTAGATCGCATCGGAGCCGGCTTGCCCCATCAGGCGCAGCCGGGTCGGCGCTTCGCCGCGAGCCAAACGCAGGCGCTCTTCGGCAAAGCGCCGCAGAAGCGCCGTCTCGGCTTCGCCCGAGACGCGGCGCTGTGCCGTCTGGCTGCCATGGGTGGTCGGCACCTGCACGGCGACGCAGCGTACGCGCCGGTCCGTGGCGGCCACGACCAGTGCATGGCCGCCGCTGTAGCTGCTGCCCCAGACGCCGATGCGTGACGGGTCCACGGCAGGAAGGTCACTGGCATGGGTGACCGCGTGCCGCAGGTCTTCCACCTGGCGCCAGGGATCGATCTCCTGCCGCTGCTCGCCATCGCTGGCTCCGAAGCCGCGATGGTCGTATAGCAGCACGGCCAGTCCCGCCGTGGCGAAGGCTTCGGCGAAACGTTCGGTGAACATTTCCTTGGTGGTCCCATACCCGCCGGCCATCACCACGGCCGGAACGCGGCGCGTCGGGCTGCTGCCGGAAGGCAGGTAGAGCCAGCCTCGCAGCACGACACCATCGGCATCGAACGCCACGTCCTGGCGCGTGAAAGCCGCCTGAGGCGTGGACTCGACCGCGGATGAGCGACCGGAGGTGGTTGAAGGCATAGCCTGCTCGGCGGAAACGTGAAGTGCGGTGAACATGACGGCAATCAGGCAAAGGCCGGCCCGCCTGCGGCTCGTGAACGGCGTGTCGGCGGTCGAGGGATGGATGGAAAAGGTCAAGGTGTGTCTCCTGGGCAATGAACTCGCGTCTGACGCGCGAATGCCAAGGAAGGTTAGAGGACGGCCGAGTCGGCCGCTGCGGCGCGATGGACAAGCGCTGCGGCGAAACGGACAAGCCGAATGCCGGCGATGGGTTGCTCGCTATACCGCGCCGAAGTAGCTGGACGGCGTGGCACCGAGCCAGCGGCGAAACACCTCGGTGAATGCGCCTGGGGTCTCGTAGCCTAGGTCGAGCGCGACGGCAGTGACCGGCTCTCCGTGCGCCAGGCGGGGAAGCGCTGCCATCAGCCGCACCTGCTGGCGCCAGGTGTTGAAGGACAGACTGAATTCCTGCTTGAACAAGCGCGCCAACGTGCGACTGGAACACCCCGCCAGTTCAGCCCATTGCGCCAACTCCCGCGTGTCGCCAGGCCGAGCTGCGAGCCCGTCGCAGACACGGGCCAACCGCTTGTCCTTTGCGGGCTTCAGGTGGAAGTCGATGGCCTCGCAAGCCCGCTGCACTTCACCCAGGAGGACCTGGAGCAACTGCGCCTCGTGGCTGCCTGTGGCGTAGTCAATCGCAATGGTGGCGGCCCGCACCAACAGCTCACGCAGGAGCGGCGAAACCCCCAGGGCTTTGGGCGTCGTGGGCAAATGGGACAGCACCTCCGGGTGCACGTAGAGCGTGCGCAATGCGACCGGCCCGCAAGCCTGCATGTCGTGCATCAGCCCCGGGGGCATCCACAGCGCATGTTGAGGCGGCACAAGCCAGAAGCCTTGTTCCGTCCGCACCTTCATCAAGCCGGACACCGCGTGGATGAGTTGTCCTCGGCCATGGGTGTGCCAGCCGACGACGAACCCGTCGGGATAGTCCTTGGGCATCACGCCCAGTAGGGAGGCCGCTTGCTCGTAGTCGTGGCGGTTGGTGCTCTTGCTCACGGCTTGCGCGCAAACGAAATATCGTAGTCCATTGGACGCGGAACCGCTTGCCTGTGCGGCCCTTACCCTCGCATGCATGCACCCATGGCCTCGTCAGAGGATCGCAATGGCCTGCCAAACGGCAAAAGCAGTCAAGGCCTAGGTGTGAAGAATCAAGAGGTTGTTGCGTGAATTCGAGAGCCGAGACATAGGAGGCTGGCAGCCGATGCCGTGATGGGGCCGGTGCCAGTTATAGAAGTGATTCCAGACCGGCAATGCAGCTCGGCGTTGATCCGAGCTGGCATATGGCGGCCATGGCCGCAGCCTCCGGGACAGTCATCCCGAGGCCGATCAGGTGCCGGATCACTGCATCGCGCGTGGGACGCTCGCCGCGCCCTCCCGCTCCGACCGGCGCGGCAGTGGCGCTCGCACCCGCAGCGCCGGTGCCGCCCGCTGGCGCCGTTGAGGCCCAGTGCGTGCGCGACAGGCGCCGGGCCGTACCTGCGCGCCTCGGGCACCGCGTCCTTCCACGCCTGTTTTGCGAAGTCCCACGCGTCCCCTGCCGCTTGCTTGGTCCGCTGGCCCCACTCGGCGAGCTTCGCCTGCGCGCCAGCGGGCAACATGCTGAGAATCCAGTCGAAGAAGGCCTGCGCGCCCTGGGCGATCAGTTGCAAGCCCCGAGCGCTCAGGTTCTCCAGCTCGCCATGTACAGGTGCAGTTACCATGCGGCCTCTGCCGACCCGCCTGTCGGCGCCGCGTGCCACCCTCACATGTCGAACTCCCTCCGCCCCGACTGCCAACTCGGCCAACGTCTGGCATCGCAATACGGCATCGACACGGTTCAATCGCTCGTGAGCAAGTCGCGCTGGGGCTCCGAGCTAGGCGTCGCGCGCATGCGCTATGAGTTGCCCCACCTGTTCGTGCTGGCGCCTCTCCCGACCGAAGACGCATTCCTGCTCAGCGTGGAAATCAATTCGGGCGGCAGCCGGCGCATCGTCCAAGGCGGCGATTCCCGCCAACTGGGCCTGCAGCAGGAAGGCGCTTTCCACATCGCCGATTTGTCGCAGCGCACCTCGGCCTACGTCAGCAGCCCGTTCCACTCGATGTTCTTCCACCTGCCGCGCGCCACGCTCGATGCGTTCGCTGAAGAAATGGAGATACCTCGCGTCGGCCGGTTGCGTTGCGACGCCGGCACGCTCGACCCGGTGATCGCCAATCTGGGCCGGGCCCTGCTGCCCGTGCTGATGCATGCGCAGGACGCGAGCCGGCTGTTCGTCGATCACCTGGTGCTGGCCCTGAAGGCGCATGTGGTCCATGTCTACGGCGACGCGGCTGGCAGCACTGCGCCCGCGCGGACGCAGAAGCTGGCGCCGTGGCAGGAACGTCGCGCGAAGGCATTCCTGACGCAGCACCTCGCAGGCGATGTCTCGCTGGCCGATGCGGCGCGCGAGTGCGGGCTGTCGCGCAGCCACTTCAGCAAGGCGTTCAAGCAGACGACCGGGCAGACGCCGCATGCCTGGCTCGTGGGCCAGCGCATCGATGCGGCGCAACGCCTGCTGCGCGACCCTACGCTGTCGATCGCGCAGGTGGCCGTGGCTTGCGGTTTCGCCGACCAGAGCCACCTGACCCGGGTGTTCTCGGCCCGCACCGGCACCTCGCCGGCACGCTGGCGTCGCCATTGGGCTGACTGACTCAGCTCCGGCACCGCGGGCCCGCCGCGCTGGCCATTGGCGAACGCTTCGTGGCTGCGTTCGAGTTGCGGTGATTCGATCCAAAAAAAGAGATGATCGAAAAATTCGATCATCGATGGCAAAAAGTTTCGCCAACAGGCCGCCTCCAAAGAAAGAAGATTCAGTCCTGCCTCGGAGATCTCCTTCGAGACCTGTTGTGAATTCAATCGAATTCATCGAATCAGAAAGGCTTGAATCATGTTGGAAATTCGCAATGCCAACGAGCGCGGACTCGCGGACTTCGGCTGGCTGAAGTCCCGCCACACCTTTTCCTTTGGCCACTACCACGATGCGGCGCAAGAAGGCTTCTCGGACTTGCTGGTGATCAACGACGACCGCGTGCATCCCGGCCGCGGTTTCGGCACCCACCCGCACCGCGACATGGAGATCTTCTCGTACGTGCTCGACGGCGCGCTCGAGCACAAGGACTCGATGGGCACGGGCTCCGTCATCCGTCCCGGCGACGTGCAGATGATGAGCGCGGGCACCGGCGTGCGCCACAGCGAGTTCAATTCGTCGGCCACCGACCCGTTGCACTTCCTGCAGATCTGGATCACGCCGAACGCCAAGGGCGTCGCGCCCCGCTACCAGCAGGTGCACTTCGCACCCGAGGAAAAGCGTGGCCGCCTGCGACTGATCATTTCGCCCGAGGGCACCGACGGCTCGCTCGCCGTGCACCAGGATGCCCGCGTCTACGCCGGCCTGTTCGACGGCGACGAAGCCGCATCGCTGGCGCTTGGGGCCCATCGCCACGCGTATGTGCATGTGGCGCGCGGCAGCGTCGAGGTCAATGGACAGCGCTTGGGAGAGGGCGATGGCGCGCGCGTGCGCCACGAAGACCGGATCGACCTGGCGCGCGGCGAAGGTGCCGAGGTGCTGGTGTTCGACCTGCGGCCGAACGAGTTGCCTTCCTTCTGACAACGCCTGTGCGCCTTCGGCCGGCGCGGACGGCAAATGTCCAAACGGCCTCACAAATTGACAAGACATGCATCCACGCCGAAACGACGATGCATGGCACGGCAAGACCCCTTCTTTTTCCATCGCCAACACACGGAGAACCGCATGTCCATCAAAGCCACCCCCACCGCCGGCGCCAAGCTGCTCACGCCCACCGACCACACGCTGGTCATGATCGATTTCCAGTCGCAGATGGCCTTCGCCACGCACTCGATCGATGCGGTGAACCTGCGCAACAACGCTGCCCTCGTGGCCAACGCCGCCGCTGGCTTTGGCGTGTCGACCATCCTGACAACCGTGGCCGAGAAGAGTTTTTCGGGCCCGATGTTCAGCGAGATCACCGACGCCTTCCCGGGCCAGAAGATGCTCGACCGCACCTCGATGAACACCTGGGAAGACGCGGCCGTGATCGACCGCGTGAACGAGATCGGCAAGAAGCGGATCGTGCTGTCCGGCCTGTGGACTGGTGTGTGCATCGTCGGGCCGGCGCTGTCGGCCATCGATCAAGGCTTCGAGGTGTTCGTGATTGCCGATGCCTGCGGCGACGTGTCGGCCGAGGCGCACAACCGCGCGATGGACCGCATGGTGCAGGCCGGCGCGCAGCCGATGACCTCTCTGCAATACCTGCTCGAGCTGCAGCGCGACTGGGCCCGCACCGACACCTACGAGCTCACCACAGGCATCGCGAAGAAGTTCGGTGGTGCCTACGGCCTGGGCGTGACCTACGCCAAGACGATGTTCGGTGCCCACGAAGGCTGAATGCCGCGGTGAAAAAGATGAAGCCCTATGTCCTGTCGCTGGCGCTCGGCCTGCTGGTCGGCGTGATCTACGCACTGTTCCAGGTGCGCTCGCCGGCGCCGCCGGTCATCGCCCTGGTTGGGCTTCTGGGGATACTGCTCGGCGAGCAGATCCCGCCGCTCATCAAAAGCTGGATCAAGCCCGACGCCGTGGCCGTCTCGTGGCTGCAGCATCAGGTGAAGCCGCACGTGTTCGGCGAGTTGCCGCAATGCGCCAAGGCCGGCCCGGTGGCCACGCCGGGCCAAGACACATGAGCGATTCATTCGACGAACAACGCCGCCGGCTGTGCCTCGGCACGCTCGGCGCCGCCCTGGCCGGCACGGCAATGGCCCAACCCAACGCTCAAAGGAAACCCGACATGGCAGGCACCACCGCCCCCGACCTGATCGTGCACAACGGCCGCTTCACCACGCTGGACCGTGCCAACCCGACGGCCGATGCCGTCGCCATCAAGGACGGCCGCTTCACGCACGTCGGCCGCGCGCAAGACATCCTGCCGCTGGCAGGAAGCAACACCCGCGTGATCGACCTGCAGGGCAGGCGTGTGCTGCCGGGTCTGATCGACAACCACCTGCACATCATTCGCGGCGGCCTCAACTTCAACCTCGAACTGCGCTGGGACGGCGTGCGCAGCCTGGCCGATGCCATGGGCATGCTCAAGCGGCAGGTTGCCATCACGCCCGCGCCGCAATGGGTGCGCGTGGTGGGCGGCTTCACCGAGCACCAGTTCGCGGAGAAGCGCCTGCCGACCATCGCCGAGCTCAACGCGGTGGCGCCCGACACGCCGGTGTTCCTGCTGCACCTGTACGACCGTGCGCTGCTCAACGGCGCGGCGCTGCGGGCTGTTGGCTACACCAAGGACACGCCGGCGCCTCCCGGCGGCGAGATCGTGCGCGACGGCGCCGGCAACCCGACCGGCCTGCTGCTGGCCAAGCCGAATGCGTCGATCCTCTACGCCACGCTGGCCAAGGGCCCCAAGCTGCCTTTCGAATACCAGCTCAACTCGACGCGCCACTTCATGCGCGAGCTCAACCGTCTCGGCGTGACCGGTGCGATCGACGCGGGCGGCGGCTTCCAGAACTTCCCGGAGGACTACCAGGTGATCCAGCAGCTGGCCGACGCCGGCCAGCTCACCATCCGCCTCGCCTACAACCTCTTCACGCAGAAGCCAAAACAGGAGAAGCAGGATTTCCTGAACTGGACCGCCACGTCGAAGTACAAGCAGGGCGACGACTACTTCCGCCACAACGGCGCGGGCGAGATGCTGGTGTTCTCGGCCGCCGACTTCGAGGACTTCCGCGAACCGCGGCCCGACATGGCGCCCGAGATGGAAGGCGAGCTCGAGGAAGTGGTGCGCGTGCTGGTGCAGAACAAGTGGCCGTGGCGCCTGCATGCGACCTACGACGAGACCATCGACCGCGCACTCGACGTGTTCGAGAAGGTGAACCGCGATACGCCGCTGGCGGGCCTGAACTGGTTCTTCGATCATTGCGAAACCATCTCGGAGAAGTCGATCGACCGCATCGCGGCGCTGGGCGGCGGCATCGCGGTGCAGCACCGCATGGCCTACCAGGGCGAATACTTCGTCGAGCGCTACGGCGCCGGCGCGGCCGAGGCCACGCCGCCGGTCAAGCGCATGCTCGAGAAGGGCGTGAAGGTGTCCGCGGGCACCGATGCCACGCGCGTCGCCTCGTACAACCCGTGGGTGTCGCTGTCGTGGCTGGTCACCGGCAAGACGGTGGGCGGCATGCAGCTCTACCCGCAACGCAACTGCCTCGACCGCGAGGCGGCGCTGCGCATGTGGACCGAGAACGTGACCTGGTTCTCGAACGAAGAGGGCAAGAAGGGCCGCATCGAGGCAGGCCAGCTCGCCGACCTGGTGGTGCCCGACCGCGACTTCTTCGCCTGCCCGGAATCGGAGATCGCCGACACCACGGCGCTGCTGACCATGGTCGGCGGCAAGGTGGTGTATGCCGTGGGGCCGTTCCAGGCGCACGACGAGGGCGCGCCGCCGCCGGCCATGCCCGACTGGTCGCCGGTGCGCAGCTTCGGCGGCTATGCCGGCTGGGGCGACGCCGAGGGCGCACCGCTGCAAAAGGCAATGCGCCACGCGGCCATGTCCTGCGCCTGCGCCAACAACTGCAGCGTGCACGGCCACCAGCACGCGACGGCCTGGAGCAGCAAGCTGCCGATCGCGGACCTCAAGAGCTTCTGGGGCGCACTCGGCTGCGCCTGCTGGGCGGTCTGACGATGAAACGCTGGCAACCCACCCTGGCGCTGCGCTGGATCGCCTTGCTGCTGTTGTGCGCGGCCTACCTGCAGGGCGGCTTCAACAAGGCGGTGGATTTCAATGCCGCCATCGCCGAGATGAACCACTTCGGCCTGGCGCCCGCGGCACCGCTGGCCGTGGCGGTCATCGTGCTGGAACTGGGCGCTGCGGCGCTCATCCTCACGGGCTTCTACCGCTGGCTCGGCGCGCTGGCGCTGGGCGGCTTCACGCTGCTCGCGACCTTCGTCGCGCTGCGCTTCTGGGAGATGCCGCAGCCCGAGCGCTTCATGGCCGCCAATTCCTTCTTCGAGCACCTGGGCCTGGTCGGCGGCTTCCTGCTGGTGGCCTGGCATGACCTGAAGGAGCGCGCGAATGGCTGAGCTCGCCGGTGCCGCCAAGGCCGTGAAGCCGGCCAGCAGCTTCGCGCCGCTGCGCCAGCCGGTGTTCGCTGTGCTGTGGGCCGCCACCGTGCTCGGCAACATCGGCAGCTTCATGCGCGACGTGGCCAGCTCGTGGCTGGTGACCGACCTGTCGGCGAGCCCGACGGCGGTGGCGCTGATCCAGACGGCGGCCACGCTGCCGGTCTTCTTGCTGGCGATTCCGGCGGGGGTGCTCTCCGACATCCTCGACCGGCGGCGCTTCCTGATCTTCGTGCAGCTGGTGCTGGCGGCCGTGAGCGGCACGCTGCTGGTGCTCTCGCACACCGGCGCGCTGACCGTGCAATACCTGATCGCGCTGACTTTCGTGGGCGGCATCGGGGCGGCACTGATGGGGCCGACCTGGCAATCGATCGTGCCCGAGCTGGTGCCACGGTCCGACCTGAAGAGCGCGGTGGCGCTGAACTCGCTGGGCATCAACATCGCGCGTTCCATCGGGCCGGCCGCGGGCGGGCTGATCCTCGCGAGCTTCGGCGCGGCCGTGACCTACGGCGCCGACGTGCTCAGCTATGCGTTCGTCATTGCCGCGCTGATCTGGTGGAAGCGCCCGATCGCGGTGGACAGCGGCCTGTCGGAGAACTTCCTGGGTGCCTTCCGTGCCGGCCTGCGCTATACGCGTGCCAGCAAGGAGCTGCACCGCGTGCTGCTGCGCGCGGCCGTGTTCTTCTTGTTCGCCAGCTCGGTATGGGCGTTGCTGCCGCTGGTGGCGCGCCAGATGCTCGGCGGCACGGCCGGCTTCTATGGCATCCTGCTCGGCGCCGTGGGTGCGGGGGCCATCGTCGGTGCGCTGGTCATGCCGCGGCTGCGCGCACGCCTGGACGCAGACGGGCTCGTGCTGCTGGCCTCGGTGATCACCGCCGCGGTGATGGCCGCGCTGGTGTTCGCGCCGCCCAAGTGGCTGGCCGTGCTGCTGCTGTTGCTGCTGGGCCTGGGCTGGATCATTGCGCTCACCACGCTCAACGGCGTGGCGCAGGCCATCCTGCCGAACTGGGTGCGCGGCCGCGGGCTGGCGGTGTACCTCACCGTGTTCAACGGCGCGATGGCGGCCGGCAGCCTGGGCTGGGGCCTGGTCGCGCAGGAGATCGGCGTGCCGTACACGCTGGCGGCGGGTGCCGTCGGCCTGGTGATCGTGGCCTTGCTGTTCCACCGCGCACGCTTGCCCACCGGCGAGTCGGACCTGCAGGCCTCGAACCACTGGCCCGAGCCGCTGGTGGCCGAGCCCATCGCGCACGACCGCGGCCCGGTGATGGTGCAGGTCGAGTACCGCATCCGCAAGGAAGACCGCCCGGCGTTTCTCGACGCGATGAAGCGCCTGTCGCTGGAGCGCCGCCGCGACGGCGCCTACGCCTGGGGCGTGACCGAACACACGGGCGACCCCGAGCGCGTGATGGAGTGGTTCCTCGTCGAGTCGTGGGCCGAGCACCTGCGCCAGCACCACCGCGTGTCGCATGCCGACGCCGACCTGCAGAACGAAGCCGTGCGCTTCCACATCGGGCCCGAAAAGCCCGTGGTGCATCACTTTCTTTCCATCTGACTTTCTCCAGTGCCTGCCAGCCAAACTTCAAGGAAAAACATGGCCAACCCGAAAACAGCCAAAGCTGCCAAGAACACCAAGGCCCGGCGCCAGGCGCCGCTGCACACCCCGAGCGACCTCGGTGCCGATGCCACGCGCGACATCTCCGCGGCGCTCAACGTGCTGCTGGCCGATGTGTTCGCGCTGTACTTCAAGACGAAGAACTTCCACTGGCACATGTCGGGCCCGTCGTTCCGCGACTACCACCTGCTGCTCGATGAACAGGCCGACCAGATCTTCGCCACGGTCGACCCCATTGCCGAGCGCGTGCGCAAGGTCGGCGGCACCACGCTGCGCTCGACTGGCCATGCCGCGCGCTTGCAGCGCCTGTCGGACAACGACGCCGACTTCGTGACCCCCATCGGCATGCTGGCCGAGCTCCGGGAGGACAACCAGCGCCTGGCCGGCTTCATGCGCACCACACACGGGGTGTGCGACGAGTACGGCGACGTGGCCACGGCCAGCGTGCTGGAGAACTGGATCGACGAGGCCGAGCAGCGCACGTGGTTCCTCTTCGAATCGGTGCGCCAGAGCTGAGCACGCCCGTTTTCTGCGGCCTTTCCTTCATTCCACTTCACTGAAAAAACCATGACCACACTCACACTGCGCGACGGCACCGAGCTCTACTACAAGGACTGGGGCTCGGGCCAGCCCATTCTCTTCAGCCACGGCTGGCCGCTCAGCGCCGACATGTGGGACGCCCAGATGCTGTTCTTCGCGGAACGCGGCTACCGCGCGATCGCGTTCGACCGCCGCGGCTTCGGCCGCTCGAGCCAGCCGTGGACGGGCTATGACTACGACACCTTCGCCGACGACATCGCCGAGCTGATCGAGAAGCTGGACCTGAAGGACGTGACCCTCGTGGGCTTCTCGATGGGCGGCGGCGACGTGACGCGCTACATCGCCCGCAAGGGCAGCGCGCGCGTGGCCAGGCTCGCGCTCATCAGCGCCGTGACGCCGCTGTTCATGAAGACGGCCGACCACCCCGTGGGCCCCGACGCCTCGGTGTTCGCAGGCATCCGCGCCGGGCTGGCCGCCGATCGTCCGCAGTTCCTCGACGACTTCAGCACGCTCTTCTACGGCACCAACCGCCCCGGCGCCAAGGTGTCGCAAGGCATCTTCAAGCAGACGCTGCAGATTGCGCTGCAGGCCTCGATCAAGGCCACCATCGACTGCGTGACCGCGTTCTCGGAAACCGACTTCCGTCCCGACATGGCCAGGATCGACGTGCCCACGCTCGTGATCCACGGCGACGACGACCAGGTCGTGCCCATCGAGGCTACGGCCAAGCTTGCGGCCGAGATGATCAAGGGCAGCCAGCTCAAGGTCTACGCCGGCGCGCCGCACGCCACCTGCACCACCCACAAGGACCAGGTGAACGCCGACCTGCTGGCGTTCATCCAGGCCTGATCGTTCGCCGGACACGGGCATGCAAGGCGCCTACGGCGATCTCCTGGGACGGTACTTCGAGCTGTCTTCCGTGCCCGCCCTCGTCATGCTGCCGGCGCTGAAGGCGCCGTTCGTTGCCACGCGCATCACCTGCCTGCCCGACCAACTGGGCATGAAGCAGGAGATTCCGCCCGAGGATGCCTTCGTCGTGACGCTGCACCTGGTCGGTGTGGGTCACCACGAGCTCTGGGTGCGGGGCCGGCCTTCGGTGGTGCGCGGCTATGTGCCCGGAGCGATAAGCATCGTCGACTTGCGCGACGAGGTGGCGAGTTACCTGGGCAGTCCGCTGGACGCCCTGCATTTCTATGTGCCGCGCGCGCTGGTGGATGCCGTGACCGATGCGGCGGGCCTGGCGCGTGTGAGCGGCATTGCCTGCACCCCGGGGTTGGTCGATCCGGTCATGGGAAGCCTGGGCGCGGCGGTGCTGGCGCTGCTCGAGGGGCCGCAACGCGCGAGCTCGGCGGTGAGCGAGCATCTGGCGATCGCGATCTGTGCCCACCTGGTCCATCGCTTCGGGCGCCATACCATGGCGGGTGCGGCCACAGCCCAGGCTGCGCGGCGTCCGCGCCGCTTGCATTGAGGCCTCCTCTGCCCACTTGAAACCATCTTCATGACCACGCCTCCTTCCCCCTCCGTTCAAGACAACCCGTCGAAGCACCGTTTCGAGTTCGCGTCGCAAGGCGAACGCGCGGTCGCGATCTACACCCTGGCGGGCGACGTCATCACTTTCGTTCACACCCTGGTGCCCGAGGCACTGCAAGGCCAGGGCGTCGCCAGGCAACTGGTGCTCGCAGGCCTGGCCTCCGCGCGCGAACGTGGCCTGCGCGTCGTTCCGCAGTGCCCGGTATTTGCGGCCTACATGCGCTCGCACCCCGAGACGCACGACCTGCTGGCCGAAGAAGGCCGGGCCCTGCTCGGTCTCTGAGGCAGCCAGCACATGGCCACCGACGACCGGCGCCCGGAACTGCGCACCGCCACGCTGGACGAGATTGCCGGGCGCGAGCTGCCCCGGTCCGACACCGTGACCGCCGTCATCCAGCAGACCGTCAAGCCGGGCGCCGCGGCCGCCTACGAGCAATGGCTGAAGAAGGTGATGCCGATCGCCGCCCGGTTTCCCGGGCACCGCGGCGTGAATGTCATTCATCCGGCTGCAGGTGGGCGGCAGTACACCATCACGATCCGTTTCGACTCGCTCGCGCATGCGCAGGACTGGTTCGACTCCGGCGCGCGCCGGCAACTGGTCGAAGAGGGCGCTCCGTTTCTCGACGCGGACGAGACCGTGGAAACGCGCAGCGGCCTCGAGTTCTGGTTTCGAGCGCCGGCGGGGCAGCCGCCCGCCAAGCGCTACAAGCAGTTCCTGCTGACGCTGTCGGTGATCTATCCGTTGACCATGCTGGTTCCGGCGGTGCTGCACAGATTGCTGGGGCCCGTGCCGCTGCTGTCCAATTATTGGGTCGAGCACCTGATCGCCTCGGCGGCGATTGTCGGCTCGATGGTGTACCTCGTCATGCCCAGGTACACGCGGCTGATGGCCCGATGGCTCTACAAATGACCGGTCCACGCCTTCAGCGGCGAGGATTGGCCGGTTCGGCGGCCTCACCCTCGCGCGTGCTGCGCTGAAGCAGCACGGCACAGGCGGCCAGTACCGGTGGCACCACGAAGCACCAGACGTTCACCTGGTTGTAGATGAGCGCGGCGGCTGCGCAGCCCGCGGCAAACACGGCGACACTGCTCGCCATGCGCCGCAACCGGGCACGTGCAACGGCGGCATCTTCCGGCGAAAGGCCGCGCAGCAGATCGGCGATGTCGATCATCACCTGCGTGGTCGTGCCGGTCATGAGCGTTGTCGGCGGTGCGCTGGCCAGATGCAGCCGGTGCACGGCATTCTGGATCGCCATGGCCGACACCAACGCCATGCCCGTGAGCATCGCGAGGCCGCTGTCGCTGTCCTTGAAGGGCCCGAACCGGATGGCGAAGGCAGCGCCGGCCACCAGGAGCAACGTCTTGAGCACCAGCATCGTGCGCAGCACCGGCAGGCCGAAGGCGGGCAGCCCGTGGCCGAGCCATCGCGCGAGGATCACCACGGCGCAGAACACCGGCAACGCGACCAGCTTGGTCAGCGCGCCCGAGGTGCCGTGCACCAGCGCCGCGCCGATGGTCACGAAGTTGCCCGTGACGTGGGCCGTGAACAAGCCCTGCAGCGCCAGGAAGCCGGCGGTGTCCACGAAGCCACCGTTGAGGCTCATGAGCAAGGGAAGAGAGGGTTTCATGGGGTGACCTTCGCGCGAGGAAGAAGAGGGTAGGAATGCCACGCCCATGGTGTGCCATTCCGCGCCCGCCGTCTTGTCGGCTTGGCGGCTGCTTTGCACATTCGTGCGCATCCGGCGTTCAAGGTGGGCGACTCTTGTTCAAGACATGCGCGCGTCGGCGCGGTACACATCCGTCGAGACATCCCGCACCCAGAATTCCCATGACCCAGCCCCACCGCAGGCCGCCTACCTTGACCACGACGAGCGGCGCGCCCGTCGCGGACAGCCAGAACTCGATCACCGCGGGCCCGCGCGGGCCGATCCTGCGCCAGGACTACCAGATGAGCGAGAAGCTGGCCTACCTGGCGCGCGAGCGCATTCCGGAGCGGGTGCTGCATGCCAAGGGTGCGGCCGCCTTTGGCACGCTGCGAATCACGGGCGACATCTCGCGCCACACGCGTGCGCGGGTGCTCCAGCCGGGCCAATGCACGCCGGTGCTGGTCCGGTTCTCGGTGTTGACGGGCGAGCAGGGCTGCGCCGACGCGGAGCGCGACCTGCGCGGCTTCGCCCTCAAGGCCTACACCGAGGAAGGCAACTGGGACCTGGTCGGCAGCCACCTGCCGGTCGCCTGTATCCGCGATCCGCAGAAATTTCCCGACCTGGTGCGGGCCCTGAAGCGGCACCCGGTCAGCCACCTGCGCTCGCCCACGGCGATCTGGGACTTCTGGTCGCTGTCGCCCGAGAGCCTGCACCAGATCGTGATGCTGTTCTCCGACCGCGGCCTGCCGGCAGGCTTTCGCCACATGCACGGCTATGGTGCGCATGCGTTCGGGTTGGTCAACGCAGCCAACGAACGGGTGTGGGTCAAGTTCCATCTCAGGACGCTGCAGGGCATTCGCTGCCTCACAAGCGCACAGGCCCGCGAGGTGATTGCCGACGACCGCGAAAGCGCACAGCGCGACCTGTTCGACGCGATCGAGCGGGGCGAGCTCCCGCGTTGGTCGCTGCAGATCCAGGTGATGAGCGAGGCGCAGGCGGCGCAGTTGCCGTTCAACCCGTTCGACGCGACCAAGGTCTGGCCGCAGCAGGCGTTTCCGCTCGTCGAGGTCGGCGTTCTCGAACTCGACGCCAATCCCGACAACTACTTCGCGCAGGTGGAGCAAGCCACCTTCAATCCGGCCAACATCGTGCCCGGCATCTGCTTTTCGCCCGACAAGCTGCTGCAGGGACGGCTGTTGGCCTACGCCGACGCGCAGCGCTACCGCGTGGGTACGCATCACGAGGCCCTGCCGGTGAACCGGCCGAGGTCGCCGGTGCATACCTATCACGCGGACGGCGCGATGCGCCTGGATGTTCCGGCCCGGACCGACGCCTACTACGAGCCGAACTCGTTCGGAGGACCGCGTCCCGACCGCACGCTCACCGAGCCGCCGCTGCCCCTGGACGGCGACGCCATGCGCTTCGACGACCGCCAGGGGCTCGGCGACCATGCGCAGGCGGCGATCTTGTACCGCGGCATGGACGATGGCCAGAGACAGCGGCTTTTCGAGAACATCGCGAGGTCGATGGACGGGGTGCCCGAGGCCATTCGGCGGCGCCAGGTTGCGCACTTCCGGCTCGTCGACAACTCGCTGGGCCAGGGCGTTGCAGACCGGCTTGGCCTCTAGCCGGGCGAGGCACCCTCCAGCAAGCGCTCGATGGTGTCTCGCAGTTGCTGCAGCCCGAAGGACACGTCCGTGAAGTTTCCATTCACGTAGAAGGTGGGCGTGCCCCGCACGCGCAGGCGATTTCCGATCTCGATCTGTTCCTGCACGCGCTGGCGGTAGACGCCGTCCTTCAGCGCGTTCTCGAAGCGCGGCATGTCGAGACCCAGCTGCGCTGCATAGCCGCCCAGGTGGCTCGGGTCGAGTTGGTTCTGGTGGTTGAAGAGCAGGTCGAAGTACGGCCAGAACCGGCCCTGCGCGCCCGCTGCTTCGGCAGCCTCGGCGGCCAGTTCCGCGTGCGCATGGACTTCGCGCAGAGGAAAGTGCCTGAAGACGAAGCGCACGCGCTGCCCGAAGTGCTGCAGCATGAACTGCACGGCCGGATGCGCCTGGCGGCAGGAGGGACACTCGAAATCACCGAACTCGACGACGGTCACCGCGGCCGAGGGCGGGCCGAGGATGTGATCGGTGGTCGGGTCGGGCGCGAGCAGTGGACCGGAGGGGGGTGATGCGTTCATGCAGTGCAGCCTTGCGGAATGAGGGGTGATGGCGGGATCGCCGGCGCTGGTTAGCTCCCAACCCGYATCCTGCGCCGCCAGATGCCGGGCGGGGCGCCGGAATGTTGAGAGAAAACGCGAGTGAAGTGGCTTTGATCGGCAAAACCGCAAGCCGCGGCAACGTCTGCCAGCGACATGTCGAAGTCCGTGAGAAGTGCGCGCGCGTGCTCCAGCCGCTGCGCGATCAACCATTGATGGGGCGTGTACCCGGTGGTCTCGCGGAAGGCGTGAATGAAATAGCTGCGTGAAAGCCCGCACGCATCGGCGATCTCGGTGATCGAGATGCCGCCGTCGATCTTGTTGCGCAGCATCTCCTTGGCGCGTGCCTCGTGCGCGCGCGACAGGAGCCGGTTGGTTCTGGGCACCGTCGTTGCCGCGCCGCCGTATGTTTCGACGAGATAGCTCGTCATCGCGACGCTCAGCTGTTCGATGAACAGCAGGCTCGCATCGGCCGGGTGCTCCAGAGCCGGCGTCAGTGCACCCGCGAGGTTGAGCAGCACCTCGTCCCGCACACCCGCCACGCAGGCGAGGCCGCCGACGCGCTTTCCCTGCTTTTCCTCGATGGCTCGCTCGAGGCTGGCGTGCGATATCTCGAGCAGCACGAAATCGAAGGGACGCCGGATGTCCGCGCGATAGCGGTCCGAGAAGCTGCGAATGTAGATCGACCCCCTGTCGAAGTCGTGGGACGAGGCGTGGTGCCCATCGAGAATGCGCCGGCTGTGGCCGTCGCGCATCGAGATGCCAAGCAGCACGCCGCGCGCGCTGGCCTCCGTCTCCACGTGGTGGAGCTGGTGTTGATCCATCGTCTTGCGATGGATTTCGATCCCGTTCGCGCAAAGGCCCTGATCTCGTTGAAGATGGCTGGACATGCACCCCAAGGTGTCTTTCGGGGCGGGACCGAGGCGCTGTGATGAGGAAGCTTCCTGGACCGACGGGGGCATATTCCTGCTTTGTGCGAAATGGTCGCTTTCGATCTGCTGAGCTGCAGATCGGGGACGGGAGTTGGCGAATGCCATTTGCGGCTTTCGCAGCGATTGGCGATAGAAGGCTTGAGCGCTTTCTTGAATATTTTGCACCGAGTCGATCGCGGCGGCAGGAGGCCTTGGCGGCCTCCTGCAGTTCAGTTCGCGACCTCAGCGCTTGAAGAACGCGAGCAGGTCGGGGTTGATGAGGTCGGCATGGGTCGCGCACATGCCGTGCGGCAACCCGGGGTAGACCTTCAAGGTGGCATTCTTGATGATCTTCGCAGTCAACTGGCTCGAGATCCCGATCGGCACGACCTGGTCGTCATCACCGTGCATCACGAGCGTCGGCACGTCCATCTTCTTCAGGTCCTCGGTGAAGTCGGTCTCCGAGAATGCCTTGATGCCGTCGTAGTGCGCCTGAACGGAGCCCATCATGCCCTGCAGCCACCAGTGCTCGCGGATGCCTTCCGAGATCTTCGCGCCGGGACGGTTGAAGCCGTAGAACGGCAGCGTGAAGTCCTTGAAGAACTGCGGCCGGTTGCTGGCGACCGCTGCGCGGATGCCGTCCAGCACCTCGATGGGCACGCCGTCGGGATTGGCCGCGGTCTTGACCATCAGCGGCGGCACCGAGCTGATCAATACGGCCTTGGCGACCCGCTTGCTGCCGTGCCGGCTGATGTAGCGCGCAACCTCGCCGCCGCCCGTGGAGTGGCCGACGTGGATGGCCTTGCGCAGGTCGAGCGCTTCGGTCAACGCCGCCAGGTCATCGGCGTAGTGGTCCATGTCGTGGCCGGTCGAGCCCTGGCTCGAGCGTCCGTGCCCGCGACGGTCGTGCGCAATCACGCGGTAGCCCTGGCGCAGGAAGAACAGCATCTGGCCGTCCCAGTCGTCCGCGCTCAGCGGCCAGCCGTGGGAGAAGACAACGGGTTGCCCGCTGCCCCAGTCCTTGTAGTAGATCTGGGTGCCGTCCTTGGTCGTGATGGTGCTCATGGATTTCGTTCCTTTCTGGGTGGATATCGGATGTGTGGCGTAGGCGCCTCTGGAAGGTGCGTCGGCGGCGCTTGCCGTGAACGGCATTCCCGCGGCAGCGACCATGCCGGCCCCGGTGACGAGCAGTTGCCGCCGGGAAGGGAAGGGAGGGGGCGCGTCGGATGGGTCTGATTCGGGTGTCATGTGCAAGGGGGGGGAAATGATCTGGAGGCCGCAGACGAGCCTACGCATCACCGATCGCCCTGGCTTGCACGATTGAACACTCCGTTGTCTGTTTGTTCGGCGTGGTGGCTGGACGCCGACAAAGAAACTCCCCGTTATGCAGCGGGGCCGGTGCCCGCACTGCCGCGGTGGACAACCTCCCCTTGGTCCTGGTGCGCGCACATCGCCGTCGTGTGCGTCAGGCCGCGCTGCGGCGTGCCCGCTCCCCAGCGGAAAAGCGTTGCGCCAGCTTCTGCTCTCGGAACGCCGCGGTGACGAAATCGACAAAGGCGCGTGTCTTGCCCGGCAGCAGCTTCTGGCTGGCGAAGTACAGCGAGAGCGGCCCGACATCGCAGTGCCAGTCCGGCAGCAGCCGCTCCAGTGCGCCGCTCTGCAGATGGGGCGCGGCATGCGGCACGGCGATCAGGCCGACGCCCAGACCCAGCAGCGTCGCGCGGCAGAGCGCATCTGGATCGTTGACCATCATCACCGGCTTCTGCGTGGCCGCCATTTCGCGGCCGGCGCTGTTGCGCATGACCTCTGCCCGCACCCGGCTGTGGAGCGGCGAGCGCATGGCCACGCCGGCGAGTTCTGCAAGTCCGCTCGGATCCTTCGGACGGCGCTTGCCGCGCAGGAAGGCCGGCGAGGCCGCCGCGATCAGATGGATGCGCCCCAGCTCGCGCGCCACCATGCCGGGCGGCAGGTCGAAGCCCCCGCCCACGGCAGCATCGAAACCGCCGGCGATCAGGTCCAGCGGGCGGTTGTCGAAGAACCAATCCGGCGTCACTGCCGGATACCTCTCGAGGAAGGCCGGCATCAGCGGCAACAGGTAGTCCTTTCCGAAGCCCGGTGCCGCGCTCAGCTTGAGCACCCCGGCCGGCTGTCCGGCATTGACGGTGATGTCGGCAATTGCGCCCTGGATGCTGTCGAGGCCGCCCTGCACCGATTGCAGGAACCGCTCGCCCGCTTCGCTGAGCGTCAGGCCGCGGGTGCTGCGCTGGAACAGCCGCACGCCGAGGTTGCGTTCCAGCTGGGCGACGTTGCGGCTGATGGCTGCCGGTGTCAGCGCCAGCCGCCGCGCCGCCGACGAAAAGCTGCCGGTCTCGGCGCTGCGCACGAAAGACTCCAGGTTGGCGAGGGTTTCCATGCTTTCGTTTCAATGAATACTTGAAACTGATTCTAGTCAGCTGCGACTATCGCTAGGAACCGGGCATGCCTAAAGTTGCGCCCAGCGAAGCAACTTTGTCACGCACCGCAGGCCCTGAGGTCGATCAGACAGCCTGCCCAATTTATCAACAGGAGTGAGTAATGAGCATCGGAATCATCGGTTCTGGCAGCCTTGGCGCCAACGTGGCACGTGCACTTGCAAGGAAAGGCCTTGCAGCGACCATTTCGAACAGCCGCGGGCCGGCCTCCTTGGCAACGCTGATCGAGGAAGTCGGTCCATCGGTCAAGGCGGGTACGGTGGAAGAGGCAGCGAGCGCGGATATCGTCCTTGTGGCGCTGCGCTGGATGGACATCGGCAAGGTGCTGACTGGCATGCCGGCCTGGAACGGCCGGATCGTCATCGACGGCACCAATCCGGTGGCGTTCCTCGATCCGAACTCACCCGACGCGAAGGATCCCACCAATCCACTCGCCGCCTATGGGATCAAGGCGATCGATCTTGGCGGGAAGCACTCGAGTGCGGTGTTTCGCGACCTGGTGCCCGGCRCACGGGTCGTCAAGGCCTTCAACCATCTCGACGCCGGCGTGCTGCCCCAGCCGGAGGTTGCTGGAGGCACGCGCGTCCAGTTCTTTTCCGGCGATGACGCTGCCGCGAAAGCCGAAGTCCGAAAGCTCCTCGAAGCGATGGGATACTTTGCCGTGGACCTCGGAGCGCTCGATGTGGGTGGCCCCCTGGCAACACTGCCGTTCGGTCCGCTTTCAGCGATCAATCTCATCAAGATCTGACGAGTTCCTCGGAACTCCATCTGCACCGAATCGCCATTCATTCCCCTCACGGCATTGCGGTTAGCATGCTCGGCTGCATACGTGAGGCGGACCCATGCGGATATTGCTTGTAGAGGATGACAAGGTGCTGGCGGACGCGCTCTCGCGGGCGCTGGTGCAGTCCGCCCACGCCGTCGACATCGTCTCCACCGGTGAAGAGGCCGACCATGCGCTCGCACTCGGCATCTACGACCTGGCGATCCTCGATATCGGCTTGCCGAAGCTGAGCGGACTCGACGTGCTGCGGCGGCTGCGCGCGCGCAAGTCCACGATGCCGGTACTGATGCTGACGGCCTTCGACACCCTCCAGGACCGCGTGCGCGGGCTCGATCTGGGCGCCGACGACTATCTGGCCAAGCCATTCGACCTGCCGGAACTGGAAGCGCGCGTGCGGGCGCTGCTGCGCCGCAGCACCAACTCCACGCCTTTTCTCGAGCACGGCCTGCTGCGCTTCGACACGGTGGGCCGCCGCGTGTACTACGAGAAGAAGCCGCTGGACCTGTCGCCGCGCGAGCTCGCCGTGCTGGAACTGCTGATGATGCGCGAGGGACGTGTCGTGGGCAAAGAGCAGATGGTCAACCATCTCTACGGATGGGGCGACGAGGTCGGCGAGAACGCGATCGAGGTCAACGTCTACCGGCTGCGCAAGAAGCTGGAACCGCTCGGATGCGAGATCCGCACCGTGCGCGGCATGGGCTACCTGATGGACCGCAGCGATGCGGAAACCTGAACCGAGGCTGCGGCGCAAGCTGCTGGCCTGGTTGCTCGGACCGCTCGTCGTCCTGTTGGTGCTGGACACTGCCGCGGCCTACTGGAACTCGCTGCGGTTTTCCCACCTCGCCTACGACCGTGCGCTGTACGAGATCGGACGCGAGATCGTGCTGCACGTGAAGCTCGACGGCACCCGCCCCCGGCTCGACCTCTCCGAGGCCGCGAGCAACATCCTGCTGCTGGACCAGGAAGACCTGCTCTTCTACCGCGTGGTCGGCGAGGACGGCACCACACTGGGCGGCGATGCGGAATTGCCGCCGCCACTGCGCGGTGGAGAGCCTGCCAAGCCGCGCTTCTACCGTGACGCCGTGCGTGGCGAGCCGGTGCGGATGCTGGTGGCCTGGATGCCCGTCGGCGCCGACCCCGCGACGCCGAAGGTCCTGGTGCAGGTCGCCGAAACCCTCCACAAGCGCACGCGCCTTGCCTGGGAGATGGTGGCCAACGTGGTGGTGCCGCAACTGCTCCTGATCGTGATGGCCACGGCGGTGGTCTGGTTCGGCGTCTCGCGCGGGCTCGAGCCGCTGCAGCGGCTGCGGCGCGCGGTGTCGGACCGCTCGCACCTGGACCTGAGCCCGATCGACACCCACGACGTTCCGGGAGAGGTGCGGCCGCTGGTGGATGAAGTCAACGAGCTGATGGCGCGCCTGGGGCGAACCTTCGATTTCCAGAGCCGCTTCGTGGCCGACGCCGCCCACCAGCTGAAGACACCCGTCAGTGGCCTGAAGGYCCAGATCGAGCTGGCGCTGCGCGAGAACGATGTGGAGCGGGTGCGCCATTCGCTCGCGCAGCTCTACATCAGCGCCGATCGGCTCTCGAGGCTGGTGCGGCAGCTGCTTTCGCTGGCCCGCAACGAGCCCGGCGCGCTCGACGCCATGCAGCTGCAGCCGCTCGACCTGAATGCCTACGTGCTGGAAGTCAGCATGGACTGGGTGCCGCAGGCGATCAAGCGCGACATCGACCTCGGCTTCGAAGGGGTCGACCATCCGCTGGTGATCAACGCCGACCGCGACCGGTTGCGCGAGCTGATCAACAACCTGATCGACAACGCGATCCGCTACAGCCAGCCGAGCGGCCAGGTGACCGTGCGGCTGAGCCAGAGCGACAGCGACCAGTGCCGCCTGGCCATCAGCGACGACGGACCCAGTGTCCCGGTGGAGGAGCGCGCGCGCATCTTCGAGCGCTTTCACCGCCTTCTCGGCACGCAGGAGGATGGCAGCGGCCTCGGCCTGGCCATCGTCAGCGAGATCGCCACGCTGCACGGCGCGCGCATCACGCTGGAAGAAGACATCGACGGCGTGGGCAACACCTTCAGCGTCTTCTTCCCGTTGCGGGCGGCCTGAGCCGGGCGGCCTGCGCGCCGGCGCCGCATCGGCTGGCTGTAAGCTGGCTGACAGCTGGCAGACAAGTGGCTGACAGCGTACCGGCAGAAGGGTGACAGCACAGGCCCGTAGCCTCGAACACGACGGAACCGCAGTGGTTCCGCTTTCACTTCGAGGAGACACCATGTCGTTTTTGACCAGTCCGGATTTCTGGATTGCCCTGTCGCAGATCATCCTGATCAACATCGTCCTGAGCGGCGACAACGCCGTCGTCATCGCGATGGCTTCCCGCTCGCTGCCGCCCGCGCAACAGAAGAAGGCGATCTTGTTCGGTAGCCTCGGCGCCATCGTGCTGCGCGTGGTCCTGACGTTCTTTGCCGTCTACCTGCTGACGCTGCCCTACCTCAAGCTGGTGGGCGCCGCGCTGCTGTTCTGGATCGGCATCGGCCTGCTGAAAGGCGATGACGGCGAGGAGAACCTGGACGGCCACTCCAGCCTGGCTGCGGCCATCAAGACCATCGTGGTCGCCGACCTGGTCATGAGCCTGGACAATGTCGTCGGCGTCGCGGCCGCTGCCAAGGGCAACGTTCCGCTGCTGGTGTTCGGCCTCGTGATCAGCATTCCCCTGATCATCTTCGGCAGCACCCTGATCCTGAAGCTGATGGACCGTTTCCCGATCATCATCACCCTGGGTGCAGGCCTGCTCGGTTGGGTGGCCGGCGAAATGGCGATGACCGATCCGGCCATCGCCGGATGGGCTGCCAACCAGCATGTATTGCACAACGTGATTCCCGCGCTCGGCGCCGTCTCCGTGGTGGTGATCGGCAAGTGGCTGACCGGCCGGCAACAGCCGGAACCCGCCAACCAGTCCGCCTGAAGGCGAGGGTGTCCGCGTGAGGCGACGCATCCTGGTACCCATCGACCCGACACAACCAGCTCGGGCGCGCTCGGCCATCGAGCAGGTCGTGCGCATCTGCCGGCAGGAGCAGGTGGCGGTTCGGCTGCTGCGGGTGCAGCCCGTGGTCTCCGGCCACGTCGCGATGTTCTTCGACGCGCGCGAGTTGCAGGAGCTGCAGCAAAGCGCAGGCGCCGAAGAACTGCAGTTCGCGCAGAACCTGCTCGCAATGGCCGGCGTGTCCTGCACCGCCACCGTGGTGGTCGGACGCAGCGCCGAGACCATCGTTGCGGCCGCCCGCGACTTCGGCTGCGATCGCATCGTCTTCGGCCGGGAGGAGCCCAGCCTGGCAGGGCGGATATTCGGCTCGCTGGCGCAGCAGGTGCGCCAGCTGCTGGGCGCGAGCGGCGACCTCCAGGTCATCGGCTCCTGACCCTGACCCGAGACCGACTTCGGCGAACAGTTTCCACCATAACCGGGGCTCGTCCGGCTGATGGCGTTCTTGTGCGCCTGGCTCAAGGTATCTGCCTTGGGGTCGATCGGAACCCCCCCAGGGGTCTGTTCTTGCCGCCGTGCTGCTTTGCTGAGGCGTGTCGCCCGAAAGGCCCACCGTACGGCTGGGAGGGGGCAGGTCAGTCCGGCGGCCTTCTGGGGATAGTTATCACAATGGGGGGGCTGGTATTCGGTCCCGGAACGGGGCGGCCGGCAGGGTGCCCGGTGAATATGCAGAATGCGACGATCAATCCGTAGCAAAAGCCTCTGAGGTCAGCGACTTGCGCACAGTCGGGGCAATTCTTCGATTTCCCTGCTTGTTTTCGAGTCAGCCCATTCTCGAGTGCTTCGTAAGTCGCATCAGAGTTCAGGAGGTTGCCCCCAAGCCCTGCGGCGCTTGACCCTCCAGGCAATTGCGAGCCTACATCAGGTGCGTAGGCATACAGCCCCAGCGGATCCGAATTTCGCAGCGGGTCTTGATGAGCATAGGCAAATGGATTGACACCTCCCCTCAACCCAATCGGATCCTGGTTGATGTACGAGCCAACGCTTGGATCGTAGTACCGGTGCCGGTTGTAATAGAGCCCTGTCTCTGGATCATGGTGTTGCCCTGGCAGTCGAATGGGCTGATCAATGCCGAGCGGGTTGTATTCCTGTTGCAGATTGCCCCAGGGATCGTGCTCGGCTATCCACACGATCTGCCCTTGTTCATTCGTGAGTGCCTGGGGCGTGCCCAAGTGATCGCAGTGATAGTGGCGAACGGCAATCGACCGAGCAACCGACGGTGCCTCTGGTTGCATTCCGCTTGGAAGAACCTCGAGGAACTGATCCTCGATGCTCTGACGCATGTTCTGAGGCAAGCCCTGTAGCGCTCCGTGCAGTGCCTGCTCTACCTGCGAATTCTTGGCCTGCGCCACCAGAGCTGCCAGCCCGACAGGTGGCGCGTTCCCCTCGACGCTCAGCTGTATCAGAGGCGTAAAGTTGCCAGGCTCGTAAACCGTGTGCGTGACCTGCTTATCGCGTCCCGGAATCCAGTGCTCGGTGTGCACCAGCCGATCACCATCCCAACCGTAGTAAGTGCAGTCTTCCTGTGCGTCTTTCTGGCCGTGGGCACTTTCCCTGACTTTCTTGCTTAGTCGTCGTCCCAAGGAGTCGTAGATAAAGTGGCTGACAGTGGTCGCTGTCTCTGTGTGTACTTGAACTTCAATGAGCTGGTTGGTACCGTCATACCGCAACAGCATCCCACCATCCTGCCGGATCGCCTCTATCCGGTTACCTCGACTGTCATAGCGATAGAGCGTGTCATCGCTGCAGCCCACGCGGTTGTCATACCAGCGCTCATCGCCCACCAAAGGCCCTGGCTCGGCTGCAAGACCTTGACTTTGCCCCAAGACGTTGAAGTCCTTCTTCTGCCATTGGCTGCGTACCTGAGCCGCCCAGAGGTCGGTGTCTTGGGAGAGCCCTGACCGAGAGATGCTTGCGCCTGTGGACGGCAGACGATTGCCTGCCGGGTCAAAGCGCCAATACTGTTGGCGATTTGCTGATCGCGCCTCGATCAGGCGCCCAAGCGCATCGTAGTGATAGCGCTTGTCACCGCCCGGCGTCTGAACGGACTCGAGCTGCCCGGTGGAGTCGTAGTGATAGTCGCGCAGGGCGAGTTGCCCAACCAGCGGAAACGGCGGCGCTTTTTCGGTGCTCGATGCGAGTCCTGCGATGCTCAGTCTGTCCAGACGGCCCAGAGTGTTCCATTGCCGTTGAGTTTGTACCTTTGCAGAGTTGGAAAGGGCTTGCTGCCGCTTGATCTCGCGATGCAGTGAGTCGCGTTCGATGTCCAGAACGCTCCGGCCATTGTGGAGCAGTCCGTGCAGATGGCCGGAGCCGTACATCAGGTAGTCCACCTGCCCGAGACCCTGTAGTTGGCTGGCTTGGCGGTTGCCCAGCGGATCGAGTTTGTGAGAGATGGTGTGTTCAAACTCGATCGAGGCTTTGGCCAACGCGCCGGCACCCGCGGACTGGACCTTGTAGATGCGTTGGGTTTCGCCCATCGGACGCCCCAAGGCATCGCGCTCGATCAGCGCTTCAGTGTGCAATTGCTCTGGTTGTCTGGGGCCGAGCACGTAGCTCTTCGTCGCAATCAACTCGCCAACAGGACTCCATTGCAGCCGCTCGGTGCGTGCCGGACCGTGCTCGGTCGCGGGGACATGGATTTCGGCAAGCCGGCCCGCGGCATCCCAGAGATAGCGCGTGCTCAGGTGGTCTTCGATCCCGCCATCCAAAGCCTCGACCAACTGACCGGCGGCATCGTAGCGGTAGGCCTGCAGCCGTCCGTCGAAGCCATCTTCTTGGATCAAACGATCCATCACATCCCAAGTGAATCGGGTGTGCGCGCCATTTTCATTGGTCAATTGAATTTGGCGCCCGGCCAGGTCGTAGGCGAAGCGGAAGTCATGACCGCCTTGCGCGCGCCTTGTGACGCGACCCGATAGGTCGTAGTCGAAGGCGATGCTGTGGTCCGGATCATTCTGAAGCGACTCCTGTACCACGCGCCCCGCCGCATCATGGCGATAGCTGATCATGGTGCCATCAGGGCGACGCACAGCATCGAGTTCGCCAGTCAAGCCGTGGTCGTAGAAGGTACTCTGTCCCAGGGCGTTCGTCAGCTTGATCCGCTGCCCCCAGCGATTGAATTGCGCCTCGCTGGCATGGCCTGAACAATCGGTATAGCGCGCCAGCTTGCCCGCCGGGCTCCAGGCGAGATGTTTGACGCCGCCTTTGGCGTCAATGATTCGGACGGGATATTCGCAATTGAAAGGCGCCGTCTGAGGTTCCGGATATTCTTGGCGTTCAACACTGCCATCCGCCAACACAGCCTGTATCGTCCGACCCCATGCATCGTAGTCAAAGCGGGTCATGCGCCCCGCCGCGTCGGTGACCGTCAGAAGCCGCCCGGTGGCGAGGTCGTAGTCATAGCTGTCCCGGCCACCGTCGGGCCGTTGTTCGCCCAGTAGACGGCCCTCACCGTCGTATCGCAGGCGGGTGGTGCGCCCAAGAGGGTCGATGGTTTCGACCAGGCGGCCATCCGTATCGTAGGCGTGACGCATCCTGCTGTCGTCTGCGCGTACATGCTCCACCAGACGCGACAGTCCGGCCTCGCCTTCGAAGCGATAGACGTCAACGCGCTGCAAGCTGTCCGTCACACGGGTCACTTGACCCGTGTCGGACTGGATGTACTCGAACCGATAGGTCAAGCCTTTCTCATTGGTATGCTCCATCACCTTGGCACCAGGCGTGGGACTTTCGTATTGGTAGCCATGGCGCGGTCCTTCCAAATGACGGTGGCCCACCATCAAGTGCTCCTGCCAGGCAAACTCTCGGATGAGTCTGCCTACCCGGTCATGCACCGTGACCAGATCGCCCGCGCCTGAATATCCATAGCGCACCAACGCGATCGGTTCGGTGGAGCCTGATACCAGCGGATCCGCGATCAAATCGACGCCGGTGAGCCTCCAACCGTTGTCGGCTTGCCAGAGGCCCTGTGCTGCCTTCGCTGCATGGAGCTGCTGCAGGTTCAATCGATACCGGCGTCCCACACCGTCGGTGATACCGATCACTCGTCCTTGCCCGTCGCGTTCGTAGTTCTGGCGTCTTCCAAATCGATCCAACATCCCCTGCAATACATAACAACTGGAGGCCGAAGGGTCAGCGGCTTCAGATGTCGTCGCTTGCAGCTGCGCTGGAGGTGTCACTCCTGGCCCCAATACCCACAGCGTCTGAACATCGCTATTGGTGGCCAGAATGCGCTGAGGATCTCCAGTCAGATCGGAAGGAATGTGGCGAAAACGCTCCAGGTCGGCCCAAACCGCATTCCGACCGCCGCGCAACAGCCAGATGTTTTCGCTCGGGCTATAGATCGAGTCGCCTTCCGACAAGGAATCAAAAGTGATAACCCGGCCCATGGCGGTAAACAGCAAGCAAGCGTCGCCCTTTAGTTCGAGGCGCATCTGCGAGGGCAGGCTCCAGCCATAGCCCAGCAGACTGCACGATGCGCCATGCGTCGAGTTGACGTAGCTGCTGTACTGGCGCTGCCAGACCAGGGGCATTGCACCGGGCAATGCGAAATCGAGTTCCGGCTCTCCCATCAACACCTTGGCACCCTGCGACGGACTCACCGGGTTGCCGACCGTCACGCCGCCCGGGCATTCCGAGCATGCAACGCCGCCCTGGCTGCCGATCAGCACCGTGCGCGAGCCGCTGACGATCTTGCTTCCGGACACGCTGTCCGTGATCCGCGCTGCTGGTTTGCCGCTCATTTGGCTTTCACTCCCGGAAGGTTTCGTCTGAAGCTGTCAGGGGCCCGCCGGGGCCGCTAGCAGTTGAGCTTGTCCAGCGGCGACAGGATTTCGATCTGGCCCGCCGTGATCCTGATCGTGCTGGAGCCGCAGCTCAGCGTGATTTCGTCGTCCGCGGAGATCGCGATCTTCTTGCCGTGGACCTTGAGGGTGTCGCCCACCTTGAGCGTGTCGTTCTTGCCGATTTCGGTTTCCCGCACCTGGCCGACCTGGACGGTCTGCTTTTCGCCGACGTTGAGGCTTTGGGTCTTGCCCACATTGGTCATCATGCTGACGCCGATGTTCTCCATGTAGGCCACGCCGATGGACATGATCTTGAAGATGCCGACGTTCTGCGTATAGCCTATCCCGACCGTCTGCATCTTGAATTTCCCGATGGAGATCGTCTCGTTCAGATCCACCCGTTCCTTGCGGTTCTGATGGATGGTGATGGTCTCGTCCAGGTCCACCTCTTCGGTGCGCCAGCCATGCACGTCGATCTTCTCGTTGCGGTCCACGACCTCGGTGCGATCGCGATGGACGGTGTTGAACTCATCGCGGTCGACGGTCTTGCGCCGGTCATTGCCAACCCACTTGTCCTCGTCGTGCTCGACTTCGGTGAGCTGGTCTTTCTGGGCATGCAGCCACAGTTGCTCTTCACCGGCCTTGTCTTCGAAGCGCAGCGCGTTGGCCGTGCCGGGTGAGCTTTTCATCCCGTCGCCCGGGGTTCCTCCCTTGGAAGAGCGCGTGAGGATGCCCGACTGGGTCTTGTTGGCCGGCAACTCCCAAGGCGGCATCTGTGCCGCGTTGTAGACCCGCCCGGTGACGATGGGGTAGTCCGGATCACCGTTGAGAAAATCGACGATGACTTCCTGGCCGATGCGCGGCACATGCATGGTGCCGTAGTTGCTGCCAGCCCAGCTCTGCGACACGCRGATCCAGCAGGAGGAGTTTTCGTCCATCTTGCCGTAGCGGTCCCAGTGGAACTGCACCTTGATCCGGCCGTACTCGTCGGTGTAGATCTCTTCGCCCGCGGGCCCCACGACCACTGCAGTCTGCGGACCGGTGGTACGCGGCTTCGGCGTCACCCGCGCGGCGCGGTAGCTGGTGTTGTCGGGCAGGACTTCAAAGGTCTGGCGATAGCTCGTGCCGCTGGTGCCTTCAGCGTAAACAGCGTCGGCGGCGCCGATCTTGCGCAGCGCGTTTTCCTGGAAGTCGTAGGTGACGGCCTCGATCAGGTAGCGCCGGTTTTCTTCTGACCTCGGATGACGCGTCAGGTCGAACAGATAGCCTGCAGCCAGATGTCGCAAGCTGCCATGCCCGGCAATCAATTCACGCCGTGCACTTTGCTGTTCGATGCGCACGCGCGCGTAGTTCTCGCCATCGCCCATCTCTGTGTAACCACCCGGCCAGTCATAGAGCTCGTAGTGGTCACGGTCGTGACCCGCCGGCTGCTGCCGGACGGTGTCGATCTCGGCATTGGGCTTCTTGAAGTCGTAGTCGTCCGCCGCGAAATGACCAGAGGCAATGTCTTCACGATGGCCCCAGGTGTCGATGAAATCCTGCTCGAGGATCTGAGCTGCGAGCACGCCGGCGTGATAGGGGATTTTCTCTGGTCCGTCGGGCAGGCCGGCGTGTGACGCCATGCAGTCGCACAGCACCAGCTTATGGCTGCCCCGCGCGTGTTCGAAGAAGTAATAGAGCCCTTCCAGTTCCATGAGGCGGTTGACGAAGCTGAAGTCCGTCTCCGCGTACTGGACGCAGTAGTCCCAGGTGCGGTAGCTGCCGCTGAACTTGTCCACGATGGTGAAGCCATAGGGCCCGAGCACGTCGTGGAGTATCTCGGGCACCGTCTTGAACTGGAATATCTTGAAATCGGAGCGACGCGTGGCATACCAGAGCCAAGGCTGCAGCACAGCTTCGTAGATGTGCATGTCACCGTCATCCTTGCCGATGTAGGTGAACTGGGTGACCTGCCCGCTGAGAAAACGCTTGCCGGCACCGCCCAATTCGGTGGCCAGGTTCACTTCGATGCTCATGTCCTTGCCCAGCAAGCTCTTGGCCGAGATGCTTGGCGTGTCGCTGATCAGGCGCACTCTGTACTCGAAGAGAGAGGAGATCCGCTCCTGCCCCGTCATGGAACGGAATTTGAGACGCTCACCCAGCTCACTGTGGGCGATGAAACTGCGAGTCATTTCTTGGGTCCCTCGTCGGCTCGATCCGAGCCACAAACCAAGTCTGAGATCTGTCTCCTACTTTGTCACAAGCTTCAACGGCCTCTGCACGGCCGAAGATCAGGTTTCCTTGTTTTCCTTGATGTTCCAGGCCAGCACGCTCTCGGGGCCCTTGCCGCCCTTGTCGGTCTGTTCCCAGTACTGCTGCTTCACCTTGGC